>DAHWDR010000048.1:0-6867 GCA_027330745.1 Acetobacteraceae bacterium
GGAACTCGGTGGAGAGGCTCCACGCCGCCCCCAGAAACCCCACCCAGGCCCAGGGCAGCACCCCATGCGGGAGCAGCCCGTGCGTGAGGGTCAGATGCGCCGCCAGGACCGCCCAGCCGTCCGCCGGCCACCCGCCGGACCAGATGAACCGCCCCGGATTGTCCGGCCCCACCCAGCCCATCGCCCCGAACGGCAGCGCCAGCGGCTGGATCGCCACCGCGCCGGCCAGCACCGCCAGATAGACCGGCAGGATCCGCCGCGCCCGGGCGCGCAGGAACGGCCCCGGCCGCCAGCCGAACCGATCCAGCGAGCGGGTGATCACCAGCCCGCTGAGGACGAAGAACACGTCCACCGCCGCCCCGCCATGCGCGAACGGGCGCAGCATCCAGCCCGGCAGCGCGGCGAACGGCGCCAGGTGCGACAGCATCACATAGACCGCCAGCACCCCGCGCAGCCCGTCCAGCGCCGCCAGCCGGGCGCTCTCCGCCGCCACCGATGAACCTTGCCGAACCACGCGCCACCTCGGCCAACCCGCGCCGATGCTGCGCCGGGGTGGTTAACGCCCCGCGAACACGCCCCCGAGCAACGCCTCGATCGCCTCCGGCGCCTCCCACGCCAGCGCCACCCGCAGCACCCGCACCCAATCCGCCGCCGGCCCCAGCCGCGCCGCGTCCTTGGCGGTGGTCGCCAGCACCGCCCCCGCCGCCGCCGCCCGCGCCCGCAGCGCCGCGATCTCGCGCGCCGCATAGGGATGGTGATCGGGGAACGACTCTCGCCCCACCAGCTCCGCCCCCACCTCCTCCAGGCTGGCGAAGAACTTCTCCGGCCGGCCGATGCCCGCGAAGGCCAGCACCCGCGCCCCCCGCCAGGCCGCCGCATCCGCCACCACCAGCCGCGCCCGCAGCACCGGCAACCCCACCCGCGCCGCCTCCCCATGGCGATCCTCGCCGATCAGCACCATCGCCCGGCACCGCGCCGCCGCCGCCGCCACCGGTTCGCGCAGCGGCCCGGCCGGCAGCACCCGTCCGTTGCCGAACCCGGCCCCGCCATCCACCACCAGCAGCGCCGCATCCTTGACCAGCCCGGGGTTCTGCAGCCCGTCGTCCAGCACCAGCACCCCGGCGCGCGCCGCCACCGCCGCCCGCGCCGACGCCACGCGATCCGCCCCCACCCAGGTCGGCGCCACCGCCGCCAGCAGCTTCGCCTCGTCCCCCACCAGCGCCGCCGGGTCCTCCGCCGCCACAGGCCGCACCCCGCGCACCGTGCCGCCATAGCCGCGCAACAGCACGTGCGGCGCCCGCCCGGACGCCGCCAGCCGCGCCGCCAGGTCCAGCGCCACCACCGTCTTGCCCGACCCGCCCACCGAGGCATTGCCCACGCACAGCACCGGCACCGGCGCCCGCCATCCGCCCCGCGCCACCCGCCGCGCCGTCACCGCCGCCACCACCGAGGCCAGCGGCGCCAGCAGACGGGGCCACACAACGCTACCCTCCGCGTCCCAGAACCCGGGCGGGCGCATCACCCGCACGCCTCCAGCAACAGCGTAGCCACCGCTGCCGGCAGGGCGTCGGCTCCGCGCGCCGCCGCCGCCGCCCGCGCGCCCATCGCCGCCCGCGCCGCCGGATCGGTCAGCATCGCCGCCACGAACCCCGCCATACCGGCGGCATCCACCACCACCGCCAGCGCGTCCGCAGCCACCAACCTGGCGACTGGGTCCTCGAAATTGCCGGTGTGCGGACCCGTGGCGACGGCGCAGCCTAGCCGGGCCGGCTCGAACGGATTCTGCCCACCACCAGGCGGGACCAGGGATCGCCCCATCAGCACGATGGGCGCGAGACGATAGAACAGACCGAGCTCGCCCAACGTATCGGCAACCCACACCCCCCCTGGCGAGGCTCCCGCCGGCCGCGGGTCCTCCCCCGCCCCCCGACGCGCCACTGCAATGCCTCTGCCCAGCGCCGCGATCGCCGCCCCCCGCTCGGGATGCCGCGGCACCAGCACGGTCAGCAAATCCGGCCAAGTCGGGGCCAGAGCGCGATGCGCGTCGAGAATCATCGCTTCCTCGCCCGGATGCGTGCTGGCGGCCAGCCATATTGGCCGACCGGCCAGCAGGGCTTGCAGCCGCGCCAACTCCGCCGCGTCCACCGGCAGCGCCGGCGCTGCGAGCTTCAGATTCCCCGGCATCGTCACCCGGACTGCCCCTAGGGCACGCCAGCGCGCCGCATCGGCCTCGCTCTGCGCCGCCACGGCAACCTCTGCCAGCAACGACCGCGCCAGCCTCGGAACCAACCGCCAGCGCGCGAAACTGCGCGGCGAGAGGCGCGCGTTCAGCAACAACACCGGAATCCCGTGCCGATGGCAGGCGGTCAGTAGATTCGGCCAGAGCTCGCTTTCGATAAATCCGGCCACTTCCGGCCGCCAGTGGTCCAGAAACCGCCCGGCCCAGCGCGGCACATCCAACGGCACGAACCGATGCAACACCCGCGGTTCCCCGGCCAGCCGCGCCGCTACCAGCCGGGCCGAGGTCACCGTGCCGGTTGTCAACAACACCGTCAGAGCGGGCTCCCGCGCCAACAACGCCGCAATCACCGGAAAGACCGATACGCTCTCACCCACGCTCGCCGCATGAAGCCATACCAATCGTCCCACGGGCCGCGGCACAGTCTCCACCCCACGCCGCTCCGCCAAGCGCGCCAAAATCTCTTTCCCCGCCCGCGCACGCCGCCGCAACATCACCCACAACACCGGCGCCGCCGCCGTCGCGGCCCCAGACCAGACGCGGCGCAGCGTGGTCATCGTGGGGTGCGGGGGGGTGCGCCCCCGGGCCTGCCTTGCGCCCCTCCGCACCTCATCATTGGATGCCGCAGCCGCGATCGGCGCGGGTTGCAGCGTCGGTGAGGGCAGCGGCGATGCGCGGCAAGGCCTCGGCCATGGTTTCGCGTGTGACGGTAATCGGGGCGCCGCAAACCAGGGTGCCGCGGCCGAACGGCAGCGGGAAGATCATACGGTCCCAGCCACCGGCGCGGCGGTGGCGGGTTGTTTGCGCGGCGAGTGGCAGGACAGGCAGTCCGGAGAGGGCAGCGAGCGCAGCTACCCCTGGCGCGGGTTGGAAGGCGGGTCCCAGCGGTCCGTCCGGCACGATGCTGACGATGGCGCCCTGGGCCAGGCGGTCTAGTCCCGCTTTCAGCCCGGCGACGCCGCCGCGGGTGGAGGATCCGCTGACGGTATCCATGCCGAACGGGCGAAGGATGGCGCCAATCAGCTGGCCGTCGCGGTGCTGGCTGACCAGCAGGTAGATGCGCAATCGGCCGGGCGGGGCATGGCGGACCGAGTACAGCCAGAACGCCGGCATGACCGCCAGACGCTCGTGCCAGAAGGCGACGATGACGCGGCCGGTTTGCAGGAAGGGCGCCACGTTTTCGGCTCCGACCATCGTCCAGCGCGTCGTGCGCATAACGAACCGCAGATAGACCGACAGGGCGCGAGCCAGCCATAGCTGCGCCGTTTCGCCGCGCAGAAGGCGTTTCATGGCCGGGGCATGGTCAGGGTGGGACGCGCGTGCATACTGCGCCCGACATAACGGGAGGCGCGGATGACGGCCAGAGGGATGAGCGGCGGGATGAGCGGCGGGACGGGCGCCGGGACACCGGCGGCGATCGTGTTCGACACGTTCGGGACAGTGGTGGACTGGCGCGGCAGCCTGATTGCGGAACTGACCGCGTTCGGGCAGGTGCGCGGCATCGCGGCCGACTGGGCGGGGCTGGTGGATGCCTGGCGCGCCGCATACCACCCCTCGATGCAGCGCGTGCGCGAGGGGACGGTGGGCTGGACCCGGCTTGACGATCTGCATCGCGGGTCATTGGACCAGCTGGTGGCCGCGTTTGGGATCTCCGGTCTGTCCGAGGCGGATCTGGCGCATATCAACCGCGGCTGGCACCGGCTGAACCCGTGGCCGGATGCCGTGCCGGGGCTGACCCGGCTGAAGCGGCGGTTCATCATCGGGCCGTTGTCGAACGGGAATGTGTCGTTGCTGACCAACATGGCGAAGCACGCCGGATTGCCGTGGGACATGGTATTCGGGTCGGACCTGTTCGGACATTTCAAGCCGGACCCCGAGACGTATCTGGGCGTGGCGCGGCTGCTGGATCTGGCGCCCGGGCAGGTGATGATGGCGGCGGCGCATAACGGGGATCTGGCGGCGGCACGGGCATGCGGGCTGATGACGGCGTTCTTTCCCCGGCCGGGCGAGTATGGTCCGCATCAGAAACGGGACTATGCGGCCGAACAGGCGTGGGACGTGGTGGCGGCCGATATCGGCGACCTGGCGACCCAGCTGGGGGCGTAACACCCGCCAGCGGTCCCGCGGGTTGGCGCAGGCGCGCGGGATCAGTCAAGCCCCGCCGCGGCGATGTCGCGCTGGAACCACCCGTGCCGCAGGCAGGCCTGATAGGTCCGTCCGTCCACCCCCAGCAACGGCGCTTGCACCGAGGGGTCGAACCGCATTTTCTTCTCCGCCGCCAGATGCACGATGCCGACCGGGCGGTACGGGTAATAGAACTCCAGCAACAATCCGCGCGCCGCGTCCACCCGACGCGGCGAGACGTAGTTGCAGTTGGTAGGCAGCAATTCCGCAGGCAGCTCCTCGGTATACACCACCATCGCCATGGCCAGCTGGTCGGAGGTGAACGGTTTGCGGTGGCGCAGAATGCACGCCTGTCAATGCCGCAGCCGCGCCCAGTACGGTGCCGCGGCAGGCAGCGCGAAGGCGCCCGCATTCAGCAAGGCTCGTGTGCCCAGATCCCGGCAGACCGCAAGCGGCAGCCGGGCGTGCCAGGCGTTCTTGTAGTTGAACGAACGCACCTGTCCGATGCCGCCCACGCCGCCGGCGATCCAGCGCACGTCGATCTGCCGCTTCCAGAACCGCCCCGCGCCCGGCACCACCGCCAACGCCCCGGTTTCCGCCGCGCCCACCAGCAGCGCCACCGCGTCCCATTGCTGCACCCAGGTATCGGCGTCCAGCCACAGCAGCGTGTCAAAGCCGGGAAACATCTGGTCGAGCCACAGCTTACCGAGATTGACCCCGAGTGCCGGGCGCGCCCGCACCGCGCGCGCCGCGTCCACGAGCGCCGGCGGGGCCGCCAGCCACACGCCCTCCGCCTCCAGCCAGCCGCGCTGATCGGGCGTCAGCCCGCCATCGATCACCCCGAACCCCACCCGCCCCGGCGCATGCGCGCGCACCGAGGCCAGCAGCTCCTGCATCAGCGGGAAATAGACCGCGTCTGCCCCGGTCGCGATCAGTAACGAGCCGGTCACGGTCAATATGACCGCGGCAGCCCAAGCACATGCTGGCCCACATAGGCCAGCACCAGATTGGTCGAGATTGGCGCGATCTGATACAATCGTGTCTCACGCCATTTGCGTTCGATCTCGTATTCGCGCGCGTACGCAAAGCCGCCGAAGGTCTGCATCGCCGCCTCGCCCGCCTTCCACGCGGCCTCGGATGCCAGCAGCTTGGCGATATTCGCGTCCGCCCCGCACTCCCGCCCGGCATCGAACAGCGCTGCGGCGCGACGGCAGACCATGTCAGCCGCCTCTAGTTCGGCCCAGGCGCGCGCAAGCGGGAACTGTATCCCCTGATTGGCGCCGATCGGGCGGCCGAACACCACACGGTCCTTGGCGTATTGGGTTGCCTTGTTCAGGAACCAGCGGCCATCGCCCAGCGCCTCGGTGGCCACCAGGATGCGCTCGGCGTTGAGCCCGTCCAGGATGTAGCGGAAGCCCTGGCCCTCCGCGCCGATCAGATTTGCGGCCGGAACGGGGAAGCGATCGAAGAAGACCTCGGTGGTGTTGTGGTTGATCATCGCCTCGATCGCGCGGATTTCCAGCCCCTTACCCTGGTTCTTGGCCGACAGATCGACCAGGAATACCGACAAACCCTCGGTGCGTCTGCGCACCTGGTCAGTGGGAGTGGTGCGCGCCAGCAACAGCATCATGTCGGAATGCATCGCGCGCGACGTCCACACTTTTTGGCCGGTGATCAGATAATGATCGCCGTGGCGTTCAGCGCGGGTCTTCAGCTGCGTGGTGTCGGATCCGGTGGTGGGTTCGGTTACGCCGAACGCTTGCAAACGCAGCCGGCCGGCCGCGATCTCGGGCAGGTAGCGGCGCTTCTGGTCCTCCGAGCCGTGCCGCAGCAGCGTCCCCATGATGTACATCTGGGCATGGCCCTGGGACGCCACGCAGCCGGCCGCGTTGATCTCCTCCAGGATCACCGCCGCGGCGCGCAACGGCAGACCGGAACCGCCATATTCCTCGGGGATCAGCGCGGCCAGGAACCCGGCTGCGGTCAGTTCGGCGACGAAGCTGGTGGGGTAGGCGGACTCGTCTTCCAGATCGCGCCAATAACTGCCGGGGTAACGCGCGCAGATGCGGCGGACCGAGTCTCGCAATTCGGGGTAGTCCTCGCCCAGCGCGAGCGTGGTTTCGATCTCTGACATCGGGGCGGTCTCCTGTGCGTATCCGCGATGATGATAGCAGATCGTCGCGCAGGCGCGGTCAGCCGCGGGCCAGGCCACGGACCTCCAGCTCGGCCAAATAGCGGGCCCAGCGCTCCGCCTGTTCGCGCCCCAGCGCGCCCAACAAGGCCCACGAGTAAATCCCGCTATCGTGGCCGTCGTCGAACACCAGCCGCACCGCGTAGTTGCCGACCGCCTCGACACCGGCGATGCGCACGCCGCGCTTGCCGGGGACGGTCTTGCGGTCGTCCGGACCGTGGCCCTGAACCTCGGCGCTTGGGCTTTCCACGCGCAGATATTCGGCCGGCAGATTGTAGCCGGCACCGTCCGCGAAGCGCACCTGCAAGGTACG
>DAHWDR010000065.1:0-2133 GCA_027330745.1 Acetobacteraceae bacterium
GCCGAGCGCGCGGATCAACGCCATCGTCCATGCCACCCGCGCCATCACCGCCGATACCGCGCTGCGGCTCGCCGTCTATTTCGGCACCACCCCGCAGTTCTGGATGAACCTGCAATCGCGCTACGACCTCAAGCGCGCCGAACGCGCGATCGGCCCGCTGCTGGCGCGAACCATCCGTCCGCGCGCGCCGCGCCCGCCGGACGAAGCCGCGGCATAGCCCGCCCGGCGGCGGGGGAAGTCACCCGGGCGCGGCCGGTCCGCGCGCGGACGCGGGGCACGGCAAAGCGGGCGATCACCGCGGGCCACCGGCCGGCAAGCACACCAAGGCGACGCGCGGAGCCGGTGCCGCCTGGACACGAACCTTCGATGGTCGCCAAACTCTCGCGCCACAAGGGAGCGTCCGCCATGACCATCATCGATTCTCAGGTCCATGCCTACGAGGCGAACACGCCGAAGCGGCCCTGGCACACCGTGCCGAACTGGCCCGCTCACGTCACCGGCGACGAGATGGTGGCGGCCATGGACAAGGTCGGCGTGGACGGCGCGATCTTCATCTCCTCCTTCTCCATGTACCGCTACGACGCCAGCTATGCGGTGGAAGTGCAGCGGGCGCATCCGGACCGGTTCGGCATCGTCAAGCCGGTCGATCCGGACGATCCGGCGGTGGCCGACGTCATCGCCGACTGGAAGCGGACGCCGGGCGCCGTCGGGGTGCGGATCATGCTCCGCAAGGAGGCGTCGCGGGCGCCTGACGATCCGGGCCTGGACCGGATCCTGCGCGCGGCCGTCCGGCACGAGTTCCCGGTCAACATCCTGTGCTGGGACAATCTGGACGCCGGCACCGCGGTGATCGATCGCCATCCCGACGCGCGGTTCATCCTGGATCATCTGGGCATCCTGCAGCCGCGCGTGCCGCCGGCGCCGCCGAATCCCTGGGCCGACCTGCCGAAGGTGCTGGCGCTCGCCAGGCGTCCGAACGTGGTGATCAAGGTCAGCGGCGCCTGCACGCTGTCGCGGGAACCCTATCCGTTTGCCGACATCTGGGACCCGCTGGCCCGCGTGTTCGATGGCTGGGGCTTCGATCGCTGCCTGTGGGGCACGGACTGGACGCGCGCCTTCGCGGTCGTCAACTACGAGCAGGCGGTCCAGCCATTCCTTGCCACCGACCGCCTGAGCGCCAGCGAGCGGGCCATGCTGATGGGCGGCGCCTGCGCCAAGGCCTATGGCTGGTCGCCGCGGGCTGCCTCATAGGTCCGTCCCCCGCCCAGGGAGCGCCAGGGGGCGGCATCGGCGAGCATCGCCCGGTGCCCGCCGCGGCCCACCGGTCCCCGGCGTCCCGCGGGTCGCTGACCAGGGTGCCGGGCGCCGATGCCGTGGCGGATCGGGGTGCGTTCGACCACCGGCGTGCCGTGCCGGATGATGACGACGGTTTCGCCGGTGCGGCCGGTCAGCCCGGAGAGGTGGTGCGGGCTTCGGCGACGCCGTGTGCGGGCATGGCGGGACGACGGCGATCGGATAGCCGGAAGGCAACGGGGCGCCGGGGTGGCGGGTATCAGGCCGCTTTCAGAGTGAAATCCACGTGGATGGTGTCGTAGGGGAAGACCGCGCGGCCTTGTTCGGTCTTGTCCAGCACGCCGGCGCGCAGCAGGGCCTGGACGTCGGCGTGCACCGGCTTCACATCGCGATAGACGCGGCGGGCGATGTCGCGGATGGTCAGGGGGCCCTGGCCGCACATGGCTTGCAGGATTTCCCAGCGCTTGGCGGTAAGGACCTGCCAGAGCAGCTCGGGGGTGGCAAAGTTGATGCGGGCGGCGGGCTGGCGGCGTCCGGTGCGCCAGACCTGGCGGACCGTTTCGAATGTTTCGTCGAGGCTGCGGACGCCGAGGATGACGGTGTTCATGGCAGGAAGTCCTTGATCGCGGCGCGGAAGTCTCGGAGCAGGGCGTCGAGGTCGGTGAAATGGTAGGGGGCTTGCTGGCAGCCGATATGGCGATGGTCGCCTTTGCCGGCTTCGTTGTCGTAGCGGAGGACGCAGGCGCCGTCGCGGATGAGGGCGAGGCTGTATTTGTAGGGATGATGGCTGCCGAGGACCTTCCGCGGGACGTGCCAGATGACGACTTCGACGAAGGCGCC
>DAHWDR010000067.1:0-4555 GCA_027330745.1 Acetobacteraceae bacterium
ACCTCCTGCGCCCAGCGCCGGCCGCTGAACACGCCGTAATGCCCGACCCCGGTTTGCAGATGGTGCCGCTTCATGGCGGGCGAGATCCCGGTGCACAGCTCCAGCGCCGCGACCGTCTGGCCGATCGCGCAGATATCGTCCCGCTCCCCCTCCACCGTCAGCAGGGCGGTGCGACGGATCGCGCCGGGGCGCACTTTCTCGCCGCGGAAGGTCAGGCGACCCAGCGGCAGGTCGTGATCCTGGAACACGCGCTGGACCGTTTCCAGGTAGAACTCGGCCGGCAGGTCCATCACCGCGTTGTATTCGTCGTAGAATCCGCGATGCGCCTGCGCGGCGCGCAAATCGTCGCCGACCAGGGCGCGGAAATGCGACAGATGCGCGCCCACATGGCGCTCCAGATTCATCGACAGGAATGCTGCCAGCTGCACGAAGCCCGGATACACATGCCGGAATGCGCCGCGGTAGCGCCAGGGGACCGCGCCGATCAGGTTGTCCTCGAACCACGCAATCGGGCGCCCGGCGGCGAGTTCGTTCACCTTGGTCGGGTTGATCCGCGTGTCGATCGGCCCCGCCATCAGGGTCATGCTGCGTGGCTGCGCCGGATCGCCCGCCTGGGCCAGCAGCGCGACCGCGGCTAGAACCGCGACGGCCGGCTGGCACACCGCCATAATATGCGCGCCCGGTCCGATCATGCGCAGGAAGCGCATGATATGCTCGATGAACTCGTCCATCCCGAATCGGCCCTCGGCCAGCGGCACGTCGCGGGCGTTGTGCCAGTCGGTGATGTAGACGTCGTTGTCCGGCAGCAGCACCTGGACGGTGCCGCGCAGCAGGGTGGCGAAATGCCCCGACATCGGCGCCACCAGCAGGATCGGCGGCTGGCGCGAGGCAGGGGTTTTGCGGAAATGCAGCAACCCGCCGAACGGGGTGCCGTCCACCTCGATTTCCTCCACCGTCGCTTCGCCATTGCCCACGCGGATCTTCTCAATCCCGAATGGTGGGCGTTTGTGGGTCAGGCCGACGCCCGAGAACACATCGAACGCCGCGCGCCATTGCCGCAGCCAGGGGGGCGTGGCGTTGCCCAGTTCCACCGGCCGCATCAGCCCGGCGGCCAGGGCCGCGGCGGTGCGCCACGGTGCCAGCAGATCGGCCTGGGTCTGATAGAGCTGATACAGCATTTGTTCGCGCCCGTTTGGTCCGTGACCAAGGATTTTCCTCCCGGGCCGCCGGCATTGTGGTACATTGCACCGCAGCATCGCAAGCCCAACCGCATCGAAGGGGGTTCCATGGCCGAGGCCCGCCTGCTCATCAGCAGCCGCAACTACTCCTCATGGTCACTGCGCGGCTTCCTGCTTACCCGCCTGGCGGGGTTGGAGGTCACGGTCCAGCAAGTCGATCCCGACGACCCATCGACCAAGGCGGAGCTGCTGCTGCAATCCTCCTCGATCCTGATCCCATGTCTGGTGCATGATGGGGTGCGCGTCTGGGATACTCTGGCGATCGCTGAATATCTCAATGAAATCAATCCGGATGCCGGATTGTTCCCGCTCGACCGCGGCGCCCGCGCGCGCTGCCGATCGATCGCGGGGGAGATGCATGCGGGGTTCACGGCGTTGCGCTCTTCGTTGCCGATGAATCTGCGCGGGCGCCGGCCGGGGTTCTCGGTCTGGTCGGGGCCGCGGGCGGATATCGCGCGCATCGTGGAGATCTGGAGCGAGTGTCTGGAGACCTGGGGCGGTCCGTGGCTGTTCGGCCGCCGGCCCTCGGTGGCGGATGCGATGTATGCCCCGGTGGTGACCCGATTCGTCACCTATGACGTGCAGCTGAACGGTGCCGCGGCCGACTACGCCGCGCACGTCGCCGCCTGGCCCGATCTGGTGGAATGGACCGAGGCGGCGATCGCCGAACCCGAGCAGATCGAGGATCTGGAAGTCGAGTTCTGATCAGTCCCAGGGTGTGGGTGGCGGGATCGGGGCGGGGAAGTCCCGCTCCACCGTGCTGAAATCGGCCGGCCCGACTACTTCCAGGTATTCCATGTCCGGCGAGTAGTCGAACAGGTAGTGCACGATCCCCGGACGTTGATGGACGCAGTCGCCGGCGGCGACCAGATGCTCCTGGTCCTCATACATGAAGCGCGCCCAGCCCTTCAGCATCAGCACGATGTGAAAATCGGCGACGTGATGATGCCAACCGGTGCCTTCCTCGGGCGCGCGGGCGGCCTTGACCAGCTGCGCGATGACGCGCCCGCCGGTGGCCTGGGCGACGCCGAGGTCCTTGTACAGAAAGAAATCGCGCAGCCCGTCCTGGCGCCATTCGGTGTCGGCTTGCGTGGTGTGGGCGAACAGATTGACCAGCGGATGATCCAACATGGGCGCGACCTTCGGATCGGGGCCGCAAGGGCGGCCCGGGTTACGGAAGGTGACTGGTGCGTCCTGCCCGGATGGTGCGACGCAGCATGGCATACGGGGGGCGGCGGCGGCAAGTACCGTGACACGCTCCGCGGTCCGGGCTAAGGGTCTCCCCCGCCCGGGCAACCGGGCGCAACCAGGACCAGCCCCCCGCGTGGGGCGCGCGCCACCAAGGGAAAACGAGGCAAGCCATGACGATCAAGGTCGGCGAGACCATCCCCGCCATGAAACTGATGCAGGCAACCGCCGAGGGACCGAAGGAGATCTCCACCGACGAGATTTTCAAGGGCAAGAAAGTGGTGCTGTTCGCCGTGCCGGGCGCCTTCACCCCCACCTGCTCGGCGCGCCACCTGCCGGGCTTCGTCCAGAACAGCGACGCGTTGCATGCCAAAGGCGCGGACACCGTCGCCTGCATCTCGGTCAACGATGCGTTCGTGATGGGCGCGTGGGGCAAGGACCAGGGCACCGACGGCAAGGTCCTGATGCTGGCGGATGGCTCGGCGGCATTCGCCAAGGCGCTGGGCCTGGAGTTGGACCTGATGGGCCGCGGCATGGGCGTGCGCAGCCAGCGCTACGCGCTGATCGCCGAGGACGGCAAGGTCACCCATCTGGCGGTGGAACCGCCGGGCGGGTTCGAGGTGAGCAAGGCGGAAGCGATCCTCGCCGCGCTGTGACACCGCGCCCCCGCCGGCGCGAACCGGCGGGGGCGATGAATTTGCGACCGCCGGCCCCGGTTGCGCGCGCGACGTTGTGGTATCTGATGTTGCCGCTGCTGGCGCTGGGTCTGGTCTGGATCATGCCCGCTGCCGCCGCGCGGCCCGTGTTGCATCCGGCCCCCCGTGTCTGCCCCGCCGGCACGCGGCCGATGCGCGTGGCGGAGCTGTTCTTCGGCCGCGCGATCGGCGGTCCGCGCCCGGGCGTGGTCAGCCGCGCGGCTTGGGATCGGTTCGCCGCCGATACGCTGTCCCGCGCGCTCCCCGAGGGATACACCGTGCGCGATTCGCGCGGCGCCTGGCGTGATCCGGCCAGCGGACGAACGGCTCGGGAGGCGACCAAGGACGTGTTGGTCGCGCTGGCGGACCGGCCGGGCGCGCTGGCCCCGGTGCGCTGGGCGATGGCGGTCTATCGGCGGCGGTTCCGCCAACATGCGGTGGGGTTGCTGATAAGTCGGGCATGCGGCGCATTCTGACACCGCCGGTTTCCCCATGAATTTCGGGTTGCCATCTTGGCAATCTGGCACGCCCCCCATTCCATGAGGCGCTGAACCGTCATGGAACCCGTCCCTGTTTCGTGCCGTCTGCCCGCGGTCTTGTACTGACCGCCGCCATTTTCGCCGCGCTTGACCTGGCCGCGCCGGGCGTGCCGCGCCGGGCTTGGCGCGCTGGGCGGTCAGCGGGTCGTAGCGCCCGGTCAGATCACGCCGGGCCAGACCAGAATTGCCTCGGCCGGGATCGCCACCGTCACCGCTTCACCGATCGCGGGCGCGGCGGTGGGCGCCATGACCGCGGTCAGCGCTACCGCGCCCACGGCCACGGTCAGCACGGCCCGGTCGCTCAGGCTGTGGCGTGCCGTGACCACCCCGCCGACGCGGCTTTCCCGCCCGGCGCCACCCAGCAGCCCCGGCGGCAGCAAACGTAGTGCGCCGGCCGACACCCCCCAGGGCAGTGTCACGCCCGGCATTGCGGCGGGGGGGCCGGCAAGACGCAGCGTGACCCCGGCCTCCGCCCAAGCCAGCGCGTCACCGCCGCGCACCGTGCCCGCGAAGACGTTCCGCCATCCCAGCAGCCGCGCCGCCACCGGATCGGCGGGGGCGGCAAACACCTCGGCCGGCGGCCCTTCCTGCGCCACGCGCCCGCCATGCATCACCGCCAGATGATCCGCCATCGCCGCCAGCCGCGCGTCATGGGTGGCGACCAGGGCGGGCACGCCCACCTCGCGCAGCCGCGCGATCAGCTCGGCCATCACAGTCTCGGCGGTGCCGGGGTCCAGCGCCGCCGTGGGTTCGTCCAGCAACAGCAGCGCCGGGTGGCGAGCCAGCGCGCGCAACAGCGCCACCAGTTGGCGCTGCCCGCCGGACAGGGCGGACGGCATCCGGTCCGCCAGCCCAGCCAGGCCCAGCCGGTCCAGCCAGCCCAGCGCCGCGGCCC
>DAHWDR010000087.1:0-2331 GCA_027330745.1 Acetobacteraceae bacterium
GGCGGCGATCACGATCGCGTCCAGCGCGTGGTGCCGATCATCGGCAAGCCGCTTGCCGTCCGCGTCCTTCTTGAGATCATCGAGCCCCCAGGCGCGACGGAGCTTCGCGGTCAGCGCGCCCGGGCGCGCCAGCACATGGCGCGTGCCGTCGGCCGGGTAGAGCCCCGCCAGCAACCCGGCCAGCACCCGCACCGCATAGCGCGTATCGCCCAGGTTGCGGCTGCGGAACCGCTCCTCCACCTCGGCGGCGTTCTGGCGCAGGTAGTGGCCGCGCTTCTTGCGCCCGCGCATCTCCTTGCAGCCTTCCACCCGGGCCTTGAACGCCTCCCACTCCGCGGGATCGTGATCGGCCTGGAACCACTCGAACGGCGTGCGGCCCTTCTTCTGCTGGTTGGCGCGCGCGCTGCACAAGGTTTTGTTGATGAACGAATCGTCGCCGAACCGGCTCCACGGCAGGATATGGTCCACCTGCACCGAATTGTCAGTAGCGATCAGCGCGGTCACGGGAATCGAGTCGTCGGAATAGAGGCAGCGCCCGATCTGTTCCTTCCACAACTCGTATCGCAGCAACTCCACTTCGGTTGGCTCGCGCTCCAGCTTTTCGACGAACTCCGCCCGCCGCCGGTCCTTCTCCTTGTTGCGTTTCTCGATACCCCGGGTGATCTCGTCGCGCTCCTCCGCGCTTTTGCCCACGTCACGGGCCAGTTCGATATGGATCAGGTCTGGCAGGCCGTAGTGTCTGATCACCGCCCGCACCTGCTTGAGCATCTCGCTCAGCGCCTTGCGCGCCACCGGGTTACGTACGTCCTCAAGTTTCACCTCGGGGCGCGCGGCATGATCATAGCCGATCTCGGCGCACGCCTCGGCGTAGCCCAGCCCGCGCGCAAGGCCGGGCAGCAGCGCGCGCGCCGCCTTGGCCGAGATATGTCCGGCGCCCGCGAAACTGGCGAAGGCGCCGCTATCCACGCCGGCCATCAGCGCGCCCAGGACCACCGGCTCCAGCTCCAGCGCCTCCAGGCCCTTGCGGATGCTGCCGGCGTCGTCGCGGAAGGTCAGGATTTCGGCCGCCCGGTCGGCCAACCCCTGGGTTGCCAGCAGCGTCCGCCAGCCGGCCTCCCCCACCGCGCCGCGCAGGGTCGCGCTGCCCTCCGCGGCATTGCCGGACCGAGCGACGACATCGTTACCCTCGGCATCCGGATCGATGCCGTCGAAGCGCGTGCCTGGCGCCAATTCCAGCAAACGGCGCAGCGATTTGTAAGTGATCTTCTTCTGCTTGCCGAAATCCCGCGTGATCGTGGCGACCTGCGCCGGATCGAGCCGCTGTTCGCCACCGGCAGTGAGCAGGCGCAGGTTGTTGAGCCGCGACAGCAGGCGGAACAATTCGAACGAATAGCCGCGCCGCGCGGTGCGCCGCTCCGCCGGCTCGAACGGGCAGAACTGGACCATGTGTTCGCTGTCCTGCAACGGACGTTGGGCGAAGGCGCGGGCGGCGAAATCCGACTCCAGCACCGCGCTGGCGTGCGCATTGCCCAGCCGGCGTTGGGCGGCAAACAGGGCCCGGGTCTCGGCTTCCAGGTCCTTGCGCAGGATCGAGCGGCTGAAATCGCCGTCCCGGTTGTGGCGGCGGCCGGCATAGGCGGGATCGTTCACCAGCATCTCCGCGACACTGCGCCAGCGGGCCAGCCGCTCCTCGCTCTGACCTATCGCGCTCAGCATTTTCGATGTCTCGGAGGCGGCATTGCCGCGGTCCCGTTTCGAGTTGGAGCGGAATCCACGATGCCGCGCGATATGGCCCAGCGCCACCGCGAACTCGGGCGGCGTCAGCGCGCGATCGAGCCCGGCGACCCGCAGCGCCCATGGATCGAGGCCGGAAATACGCAGCGCGTCTCGCCCCTCATCGGCGAGCAGGTGATGAGCGGCGAACAACTGCCGCAGCCCGGCCATGCGTTGCCGGCGCCGGCGAATAACCCGCCGCTGGCCGCGATGCAGCCGGCGTAAGGCGTTGGTGGGCGTGCGTTCCTTGTCGGTCTCGGGCGCGTCGAACATCCAGCTTCCCGCGCCCAGGATCGTGCCGTTCCCGTCATCGACATCCAGCACCGCCCATCCGATCGAGGCGATTCCCCCGTCCAGCCCCAGAATTCGCGTCATCCTCCGGCCTCCAACCTGCTTGACAGTCCTTGTCGTTCCACTCATGGTGCGCGCGGGGAAATCGGTTGGGAAGCCACGGCAAGGTGGCTTTCTTAGCCACCGACGGATTACTCCCGGATCCGGCAACGGATCCGGGGGGATTCTGTGTGGCGGCTTTAACCCCCCCGTAACCGCCCCCGGCGC
>DAHWDR010000096.1:0-10838 GCA_027330745.1 Acetobacteraceae bacterium
CTACGGTTTCATGGAAAGCCCGAACATCCCGCGCGCGCTGGAAGACCTGCCGGCGCAGGGCGTGGCGTTCGATCCGATGCAGGTCAGCTATTTCCTGGGCCGCGAGGTCATGGTCGCCGGCCAGGCGCCGAAGATGCCGCTATGGCGGCGCTGGCTGTTCCTGATGCTGGCGCGCAATGCGGTCCCCGCGACCGAGTTCTTCCGCATCCCGTCGGACCGGGTGGTGGAGCTTGGCGTCCGCGTGGCGATCTGATCCGCTAGCCGACCGAGGCCACCGCCGGGGCCAGCGCCGCCAGCCGCGCCGCGGGATGTCCGGGATTGCGGAACCGCAGCTCGCCGCCTTCCGCCGCATCCGGCGGCGCCATACCAAACAGTTCCAGGCGAGAGACACAGGCGACCGCGGCCACGGTCCGCGCCTCCGGATAGGTCAGGAACTGCCGCGCCTCGCCTTCCAAGGTCAGCCGCTCGCGCAGGCCGCGCCACTCGGTGCGGTCGGTGTCCTCGATCATCATTGCCAGGATCCCGGGGCGTGTGCCGGTCAGGCGCGCCGGCGCCAGCACCATCATGCGCCGGCGGATCGCCGCGGCGACGTCATCCTCCCGCCCCGCGCGCGCGGCCAGCACAAACAACCCGCCCGTGGCGGCGACTGCGGCCAGATGCGCCTCCGGCCCGAATTCCTGGCGCAGCATGCTCAGCATTCCGCCCTGATCGCTCTGCGCGCCCGCCAGCAGCAGCGGGTCCAGCCGCAGCGCGATCGCCGCGTCCTGCTGCACCCCGGGGCCGCCAGCCAGCATCGCGCGGATGCGCGCGTGCAGGGCGGCAAGCGGCGCGGGGTCGGCGCCGCCCGCCGCTGCGCCCTCCGGTAGCCCACCCGGCAACCCCTCGGGGAGGGTCATTTTCAGCAGATACCTGCCCGGATGCGCCGCGAGCCAGGTTTGCAGCTCGGCATCGATCCCGTCGGCCAGCCGGAGCCAGGCAGCGCGGGGCACCAGCCGGCCCTGCTCGGCCGAGACCACGTCGCAGACGATCTCGGCGGCAACGCCGTCTCGTTCCGCCAGCAGGTCGAACGGCGCACCGTCTTCCAGACCCGCGAAACGCACGGCGAAGCCGCGGGCGCGGTGGCGCCAGGCGGTATGCATCAGGTGCAGCAGCGGGATCAGCGTGCCCTCCCCGCTCAGCGCGCCGGCAATCGCCGCGTCCAGCCGCGCCCGTCCCGGCGGGCTCAGGCGCGCGGCCAACCCCGCCACCTGGCCAACGAGCGCGGCCATGCGCGCCGCCGCCGGCGTCGGTTCGGTTCCGGTGCGCGCGAGGCGGGCCAGGGTGAGTTCCACGATATGCCGCTGCTGCAGCGCCTGGCCCAGGCGACGCCCGCGCCCGGCGGCGCCGGCCAGTTCGGCGATGCGCGCGCGCCAGGACGCGGCGCCGGCCACGGCGATGAAGGCGCGGGCGGCGGCATGGGGGGCGGGGGCTGGCATGGGGAACTCCGGGGCACGCCGGGCCGTCATAGCGGCGGTAATTCCCGACCGTCAAGGTAGGAATTAGGGAGTGTCGCGGTTTGCCAAGCAAGTCAGCGCCACCCCGCTTGCCGTGGCCGCCGGCGCGTGGACAAATGCCGTTAGCACGAAGGAGACGCCGCGATGGACCGTTCGCCCCTGAAAACGTATCTGGATTATCTGGAGCAGGGCCGGCTGGCCTATCAGCGTGATACCAGCAACGGGGCGGCGGTATTCTACCCGCGGGTGATCGCACCCGGCACCGGCGCCGCGCTGGAATGGCACGACTCCGCCGGGCTCGGAACGGTGTACGCCACCACGGTGGTCCATTCGCAGGATGGCGCGCTCTACAACGTGGCCCTGATCGACCTCGACGAAGGGTTCCGCATGATGAGCCGGGTCGAGGATATCGCGCCCACCGCCGTCCGCATCGGCCAGCGCGTGCGCTTCCGCACCCATCGCCCAGGGGGGGATACAGGCGGGCAGCCCAGCGGGGATGAACCGCCCTGCCCGGTGTTCTTTCCCGCGGAGCCGGGCGCGTGAGCGGCCTGGTGCGCGGCGGCGCCGCGATCGCCGGCGTGGCGTGTTCCGATCTCGGCGCGGTGGCCGCGCAGATGTCGGTGATCGATCTGATGGCGCAGGGGATCAGCCGGGCGCTGGACGATTGCGGGCTGCGTCTGGCCGATGTGGACGGGTTGTTCTGCGCCACCACGCAGGCGCGCACCTCCGCCATGTCGCTGGCGGAATATCTGCGCCTGCCCGATGCCTATACCGATTCCACCATCGTCGGCGGCTCGTCGTTCGAGGTGCATGTGGCGCACGCGCTGGCCGCGATCGAGGCCGGGCTGTGTTCGGTGGCCGCGATCACCTATGGCAGCACGCAGCGGACGGTGGGCCGGCGGCAGGCGTCGGTGCGCGAATACAACCCGTACGAAACCCCGTTCCGTCCGTTCCTGCCGGCAACGGCCTATGCGATGGCGGCCAACCGTCACATGCACCAGTTCGGCACCACGCGCGAACATCTGGCCGAGGTTGCGGTGGCGGCGCGCGCCTGGGCGTTGCGCAACCCGGCGGCGTGGGAGAAAAAACCGCTGACGATCGCGGACGTGGTGGCCGCGCGCCCGGTCAGCGATCCGTTCACCGTGCGCGATTGCTGCCTGGTGACCGATGGCGGCGGCGCGCTGATCGTGGTGTCGCCGGAACGGGCGCGGTCGTTGCGCAAGCCGCCGGTCTACGTGCTGGGATGCGGGCAGTCGATCACCCATGCCGCGATCTCGTCGATGCCGGACCTGACGGTGACCGGCGCGGTGGCATCCGGCGCGCAGGCCTACCGGATGGCGCAGCTGGCGCCGCGCGAGATCGGGCTGGCGATGCTGTATGACGCCTTCACCATCAACACGATCCTGTTCCTGGAGGATCTGGGTTTCTGCCCGAAAGGCGAAGGCGGGCGGTTCGTGGCGGATGGCGGGATCGCCCCGGGCGGACGCTTCCCGGTGAACACGAACGGCGGCGGGCTGTCGTTCTGCCATCCCGGGATGTACGGCCTGTTCCTGCTGATCGAGGCGGTGCAGCAACTACGCGGCGAGGCCGGAGACCGCCAGATCGCGGGTCTGGCGACGGCGATCGCGCATGGCAATGGCGGCGTGTTGTCGGCGCAGGCGACCACCATTCTGGGGACGGCGGCCGCGCTGTAGGGGATCAGGCGTCCATCTTCAGCGCGGCGATGAAGGCCGACTGCGGAATCTCGACCTTGCCGAACTGGCGCATCCGCTTCTTGCCTTCCTTCTGCTTCTCCAGCAGCTTGCGCTTGCGCGAGATGTCGCCGCCGTAGCATTTCGCGGTGACGTCCTTGGACAGCGCGCCGATCGTCTCGCGCGCGACCACCCGCCCGCCGATCGCGGCCTGCACGGCGATCTTGAACAACTGGCGCGGGATCAGCTCCTTCAGCCGCGCGCAGATCGCGCGCCCGCGCGATTCCGCCGCCGCGCGATGGGCGATGAAGCTCAGCGCATCGACCGGGTCGTTGTTGACCAGGATCGAGATCCGCACCAGATCGCCCTCGGTGTATCCTTCCATCGCATAGTCGAAGCTGGCGTAGCCGCGCGAGACCGATTTCAGCCGGTCGTAGAAATCGAACACCACCTCATTCAGCGGCAGCCGATACACCGCCATGGCGCGGTTGCCGACATAGGTCAGATCCACCTGCTCACCGCGGCGATCGTTGCATAGATGCAGAACCGCGCCCAGGTAATCGTCCGGCACCATGATGGTCGCCTTGATCCATGGCTCCTCGATATGATCGATCACCGAGCCGTCCGGCATGTCGGCCGGGTTGTGCAGCTCGATCGTCTCGCCGTTGGTGCGGTGCACGCGATACACCACCGACGGCGCGGTTGCGATCAGGTCCAGATCGAACTCACGCGACAGCCGTTCCTGCACGATCTCCAGGTGCAGCAGCCCCAGGAAGCCGCACCGGAAGCCGAAGCCCAGCGCGGCGGAGGTCTCCATGTCGAAATGGAAGCTGGCATCGTTCAGCCGCAGCTTGGCCAGACTGTCGCGCAGCTTCTCGAAATCATCGGCATCGGTGGGATAGAGACCGCACCAGACCACCGGCACGGACGGCTTGAACCCCGGCAGCGCTTCGGTCACCGGTGCGCGGTCGTCGGTGATCGTGTCGCCCACGTTGCAATCGGCCACGGTCTTGATCGCGGCGGTGATGAAGCCGATCTCGCCCGGCCCGAGATCGTCGGTCGGGATCATCTTCGGGCTGAACACGCCCACCTGTTCCACCTGATGCGCGGCGCCCGAGGACATCATGCGGATCCGCTGCCCGCGCTTGATCCGCCCGTCCTTCACGCGCAGCAGGATGACCACGCCCAGATACGGGTCGTACCAGCTATCGACCAGCAGCGCCTTCAGCCCCGCCGCGGCATCGCCCTTCGGCGCCGGCAGGCGATGCACCAACGCCTCCAGCACGCCCTCGATATTGATCCCGGTTTTGGCGCTGATTTCGATCGCTTCGGTGGCATCGAGCCCGATCACGTCCTCGATCTGCTGGCGCACCCGTTCCGGCTCGGCGGCCGGCAGGTCGATCTTGTTCAGGACCGGCACGATTTCGTGCCCCGCCTCGATCGCCTGATAGACATTCGCCAAGGTTTGCGCCTCCACCCCCTGGCTGGCGTCCACCACCAGCAGGCTGCCTTCGCAGGCGGCGAGCGAACGCGAGACCTCATAGGCAAAATCCACATGGCCCGGCGTGTCCATCAGATTGAGCTCGTACGTCTCCCCGTTCTTGGCGCGATAGGACAGCCGCACGGTCTGCGCCTTGATCGTGATGCCGCGCTCGCGCTCGATATCCATGCTGTCGAGCACTTGATTGGTCATCTCGCGGTCGGTCAGCGCGCCGGTGGCCTGGATCAGCCGGTCGGCCAGGGTGGATTTCCCATGGTCGATATGGGCGATGATGGCGAAGTTGCGGATGCGGGCGAGCGGGGTGTCGGTCATGGAACCTGGGACTGGAGGGGCGGGCGAGACATAGGGCCAATCGCTGCGAATGTCAGCCGCTGGATCGCCCGATCCCCGCCACCGGTCCGGAAACCGCCATCCCGGCCGGGTTTTGCGGTGCGGGTTGCCGCACGTGGACGCCATCCCCACATCCCGGTCCTGCGCTTCGGCACACAAGCTGGACGCGCCATCTGACCCGGCGGACCCACCGGTGTCCCGGCTGGTGTGCGTGACGGCACCAGAACCACGGCCACCCCCGATCCGGCATGGAGACGGCGCATGAACACGAAGACGCATTTCAACATCTGGTATGCGATTATCGCTTTTCTCGGCATCCTTGCCGTCCAGAGCCTGTTCCTGGCCCGCAAGGGACCGGAAAACGTCTCCTACACCCGGTTCGTGCAGCTGCTTGCCCAGGGAAAAATCTCGGCCGTCCGCGTGACCCAGCACCATCTGGAGGGGACCGCGATGACGCCGCTGCCCAAGGGGCCGCACGCCTATGTGGCCGCCCGCGTCGCCCCGGCCACCGCGGCAATGCTTGGCAAATACAAAGTTCCCATCACCGGGGTGGTCACGAACCACCTGCTGGGCGACATCCTGGGCTGGATCATTCCCGCGATCGCGTTCTTCGCCATCTGGATGTTCGTCATGCGCCGCTTCGGCGGCCAGCAGGGGATCGGCGGTCTGATGCAGATCGGCAAAAGCAAAGCCAAGATTTTTGTCGAGAAAGATACCAACGTGAAATTCTCCGACGTGGCTGGCGTGGACGAAGCCGAGGAGGAGCTGGAAGAAGTGGTCGAGTTCCTGAAGGAACCGAAACTTCATGCGCGCCTGGGCGCGCGGATCCCCAAAGGCATCCTGCTGGTCGGTCCCCCCGGCACCGGCAAGACCCTGTTGGCCCGCGCGGTGGCCGGGGAAGCCAAGGTGCCGTTCTTTTCGATCAGCGGCTCCGAATTCGTCGAGATGTTCGTGGGCGTCGGCGCCGCACGGGTGCGCGATCTGTTCGAGCAGGCCCGCAAGGTCGCCCCCTGCATCATCTTCATCGACGAACTGGATGCGCTGGGTCGCGCCCGCGGCTCGGGTCCGTTCGCCGGCGGCCATGACGAGAAGGAACAGACGCTCAACCAGTTGCTGATGGAGCTGGACGGGTTCGATCCGCAGACCGGGATCGTGCTGATCGGCGCCACCAACCGCCCGGAGGTGCTGGATCCGGCGCTGCTGCGCGCCGGGCGGCTGGACCGTCAGGTGCTGGTCGATCGGCCCGACCGGATCGGACGGATCGCGGTGCTGGGAATTCATCTCAAGCGCGTGACCCTGGGCGCCGATGTGGACCCGGCGCAGATCGCGGCGCTGACGCCCGGATTTTCCGGCGCCGATCTGGCGAATCTGGTCAACGAGGCCGCGTTGCAGGCGACCCGCCGCAACGCCGACGCCGTTGCCATGAGCGATTTCACCCTGGCGTTCGAACGCATCGTGGCCGGGCTGGAGAAGAAGAACCGGCTGCTGATCCCCTCGGAGCGGCGGGTGGTGGCCTACCACGAGATGGGCCATGCGCTGGTCGCGATGGCGTTGCCGGGCATGGACCCCGTGCATAAGATCTCGATCATCCCGCGCGGCATCAGCGCGCTGGGCTACACGATGCAGCGTCCGACCGATGACCGATTCCTGCTCAATCGTGGCGAGTTGCGGAGCAAAATGGCCGTGCTGCTGGGCGGGCGCGCGGCCGAGGCGCTGACGTTCGACGACATTTCCACCGGAGCCGTCGATGACATCGACAAGGCCACCGAGATTGCCCGGAATATGGTGACGCGGTTCGGGATGTCCGAGCATCTGGGGCAGGTTGCGTATGAAACGCGCCGGCCCGGTCTGCTCGGCACGATGGCCGAACCGCCGCGGCATGACTACAGCGAGGAGACCGCGCGCGAGATCGACCGCGCGGTGCGCGAGCTGATCAGCACCGCGTTCGAGACCGCGATGGCGCTGCTGACCGCGCATCGGGCGGAATTGCACGAAGGCGCGGAGCTGCTGCTGACCAAGGAAACCCTGCTGCGCGACGAACTGCCGCGGCTGCGCGATCCGGTGCAGCCGGCGTTGTCGCTGCCGCCGGGTGTTGCACCGAATGGCGCCGCGGCGGTGCAGCCGCAGGCATGACGGAAGTGACGGGGGTTGGCGGCTCTGCGCAGGCCGGCAGCCCTTGAAGATGCCTAACCTCCGCGCCCGATCTTCCGGATCGCGATCGGGGCGCCGCTGCTGGTAGCGAACCGATCGCGCAGCGGCAAAGAAGCCGGCGTCTACGGGGGCAAATCCCGAGAAAACGCCGCCTCCTTCCCGGATGCGCCACTGCCCTTACGAGGCAACAGCGGCGCGCGAGATTACTCGCCGTGTTGGTGCCCGACCTGGATGCCTTCCCGCACCTGCGTGATCGCCTGCGCGACAAGGCGCCTGGCGGCGGCGGCGTGGCCGGCCTTGTTCTGCGTCACCCGTCGCAAATGGCCCTGCGCCACTTCCAGCGCGTGCAGCGCGCCGAACATGTCGGGCTGGCTGGCCATGGCATAGCCGGCGCCAAGGCCGATTGCCCCAGCAATCGCCGCTGCCGCGATGACACGGGTGGCAGGAAAATCGATCAGCCGCATGAAGTACGTCCCCTTAAAGGCGTGATAGCCGAAGGCAGTATTGCCGAAGCGGGCGAATCGCGCCGAGACGCGATGAACCAGGGCGCGGCGGACGTTGTCAATCCGCTCTGGTTGCAGGGCAGCAGGTTGGTCGCACGCTGCGGCGATGCGCGAACGCGCGTTGGGCCGCAAAGCGCCCCGTCTACGTTGTCCGACCGAAGGGAGATGTCGCTGATTGGCGGGATCGATTCCATCCCACGACCGTTCCGAGGTGGAAAATCAAGGTACCGTCTGCGCCGCCGCCCCGGCGCGCGCCCATTCGGGATGACGCATCGCGTGAATGACCAGCGGAATAGCGCAAAACACCACCGTTCCGACAATCACGACAGCGACATACCCGATCGGAGATCCTACCGGCAGTTGGTCAGGGGGGAAAAACGCCACCAGGAAGCTGAATGCCACACCCACGAATCCGATCCCCGCCGTGAGCCACATCCCCACCAGCCCGCCGGGCACGGTGAACGGGCGGCTCAGTTCCGGCGATCTGTGGCGCAATGTAATGGCCGCCGCGTACATCAACATGTAGGCGATCAGATAGAGCGCAATGGTCATTGCGGAAATCAGGAAGAATACGACCGATACGTCCTTGATGACGAAATACAGCAACGAGATCACAGTCACCACCGCGCCCTGAACCAGCAGAATGTTGGTCGGCATCTCGTGACGGTTGGTTTTCTGCAGCAGCGGCGGCAATTCCCCATCATCGGCGGTTGCAAGCAGACCCTTGCACGGGCTGCCAAGCCAGGCGAATACCCCGCTGATGGCGCCCACGCCCACCAGGAAGGCCATCGCGGGTCCGAGCCATCGGATATGCCAGATATTGGTGAATACCGCATCGAATGTCTCGAAGACGCCCGATTGCAGGGAAATCTTCTGGTAGGGCAGGATCGCCGCGATCGGAATCGATCCAAGAACGAAGATCAGGAGTGAGATGACCGCCCCAAGTCCGATCGCCACCGGGAATTCATGGCTCGGCTTCTTCATCTCGGTGACGTGCACAGCTTGCGCTTCCACGCCGGCAAACAGCAGCACGATCCCCGCCAGGAACGCGATCGTGCCGAAGCCGGTAATCGCCGGCCAGTAGCGCGCATGGCCGGCGGAGGACAGCGCCGGATCCGTCAGGTGTTCCCATCCGATCGGTCGCCCCGAGAACAACCAGTAGCCGAGCAGCACCAGCAATGCGATCCCGGGCAGGACGGACCCAAGGATGAAGGTCCAGTTCGCAATCCTGGCAAACACCTCCACGCCCTGCAACACCACGATGGTCGCCAGCCAATAGACAATGATGCAGAATAATCCGACAAAGACCCCGTTGCTGGCCAGTGCCGGAATGCCGATCGTATAGGCCAGCGCTGCCGCCCCGAAGGTCAGGGTGACCGGGTACCAGACGACGTTCTGGATCCATTGCAGCCAGATCGCCAGGAACCCCCAGCGCACTCCGAACGCCGCGCCCACCCAGGTGTAAAGCCCGCCCTTCTTGTCGGCGAACGCGCCACCCAACTCGGCGGACACCAGCGACGCGGGAACCAGATAGAAGATCACGGTGAACGCCAGATAGGCGAACATCGTCATCTCCTCCTTCGCGATCAGCGGCAGACCGCGCAAGCTGGTCACCACCGCGGCAGCGGTCATCAGCCCTACCGACGTGGTGCTGAGGTAACGTTTGCGATCCTTGGGCGCTTGCACGGGCCTGTGCTCCTTGCGGTGTTGGGGCTGCTGGCGTCAAACCGGCAGCCGTTCCTTCGGCAGGGCATGGTGGCTGAAGGTGGTCCCTTCCCCTGCGGTCTGCTTGGTTGCCGCGGGATGCTTCTGCAGATGCGCGATGGCGCGCCGCGTGTCCTCCAGAAGCATGTCCGCCATATCGCGGCCGAAACCGTGGCGGACCAGCACGCGCATCACCACCACATCGGTGATGTCGGGCGGCATGGTATAGGCTGCCACCTGCCAGCCATGCACCCGCAGCCGGTCAGACAGATCGAACAGCGAGAAGCCCGGGTCGGCGCCGTCCCTTATCATCCACGACACCGCCGGA
Source organism: Acetobacteraceae bacterium (assembly GCA_027330745.1). GTDB lineage: Bacteria > Pseudomonadota > Alphaproteobacteria > Acetobacterales > Acetobacteraceae > JAJZVS01. The sequence continues at coordinate 9,702 of DAHWDR010000096.1, forward strand.
ATGCCCTTGCGGCTGTCGCCATCGAAGGCCAGTTCGAACGGTCCGAGCTTGCAGATCTCGCGCCCAAGATATTGTGCGGTATCATAGCCGTTCTGCTGGATCCGCCGGTACCCCTCCTGGCCGAGCCGCAGGAATAGATAATACTGCGCGATGATCTGCCCGCCCGGGCGGGAGAAATTCAACGCAAACGTCGGCATGTTGCCGCCCAGATAGTTTACGAAGAAGATCAGGTCCTCCGGCAGATCGCTACGCTCCCGCCACACCACCCAGCCCACGCCGAGCGGAGCCAGACCAAATTTGTGGCCCGAGGCGTTGATCGATCGTACCCGGGGAATCCGGAAATCCCACAACAGTCCTGGTTCGACGAATGGGGCCGTGAAGCCGCCCGAGGCTGCATCCACATGCATCGGGATATCGATATTCTTCTCCCGCGCCAGACGATCCAATGCCGCAGCGACTTCCGCCACCGGCTCGTACTGGCAGGTGAAGGTGACGCCAAAGGTCGGCATTACACCGATGGTGTTCTCATCCACGCGCTTCAGCGCCTCCTCCGGCGTCATCCCGAGACGGCCCCGTTGCAGCGGGATTTCGCGCAACTCGACATCGAAATATCGGGCGAATTTGTGCCAGCAGACCTGCACCGGACCGGTGATCAGATTCGGCTTGTCGCAGGGCTTGCCGGCGGCGCGCATTCGCTCGCGCCATTTCCATTTCAGCGCGAGGCCACCCAACATGCAGGCCTCGCTCGACCCGGTGGTCGAGCATCCGAGCGTATCCGCGGCCTTGGGAGAGTGCCAGAGATCGGCAAGAATATGGACACAGCGGCTTTCGATCTCCGCCGTCGCCGGGTATTCGTCTTTGTCGATCATATTTTTGTCGATCGACAGGTCCATCAGATGATGCACCTCGGGATCTACCCAGGTCTGGCAGAACGTTGCGAGATTCTGCCGGGCATTACCATCACGGAACAGTTCATCGCGCACCAGCGCATAGGCCACATCCGGCCGTAATTCGCCTTCGGGGAGACGATATTTCGGGATGCTCACATCCGCAGCAGCGGTTCCATAGAGATCGGCATCCAGCTCGGCGCGGATATCCGCGCGCAGGTGCAGCGCCATCGTTTGTACCCTCGTTGCG
>DAHWDR010000114.1:0-5322 GCA_027330745.1 Acetobacteraceae bacterium
ACCGGCGCGGCCAAGGCGGCGCTGCTGGCGGAACTGCCGGCGGCGGACCCGGACCCATCGCTGCCCGGCGCGCTGGCGGCGGATCGGTTCGACGGCGTGACCGATCCGGCCGCCAGCCTGTCGCTCAGCTTCTGGCCGGACCTGGACGCAATGCCGGCGCCGGCGGCCGCGCGGGTGCGGGTGGCAAGGATCCTGCGCGATTACGGCCTGCGTGACCGCGCCGAAGCGCCGCAATATCACGCCCCCGCGCCCGACTGATCGAAGCGCGGCGGCATCCCCCTTGCGAACCGGTCCGGATCGGGGCAAAGCCCGGCCCCGGGAGAAACCGCGCCCCGGGGGAAACCGCCATGACCCGCCTTGCCGATCGCCGCGCCTTCGTCACCGCCGCCGGCCAGGGGATCGGACGCGCCATCGCGCAGGCACTGGCCGAGGCGGGCGCCGAGGTGATCGCGACCGACCTCAACGCGACCACATTGGCGACCCTTCCTGCCCCCGGTATCCGCACCGCGCGGCTCGACATGCTGGACCCGGCCGCGATTGCCCAGGCCGCGGCGGATGCCGGCCCGATCCACATTCTTTGCAACTGCGCCGGTTTCGTCCACCAGGGTAGCGTCCTCGACGCGACCGAGGAGGAATGGAGTTTCGGCTTCGATCTGAACGTACGCGCCGCGTTTCGCGCGATCCGTGCGTTTCTCCCCGGCATGCTGGCGCAGGGCGGCGGCGCGATCGTGAACATCGCCTCGGTTGCCTCCAGCCTGAAGGGCGTGCCGAACCGCGCAATCTATGGCGCGACCAAGGCCGCCGTGATCGGGCTGACCAAGGCCGTCGCCGCCGATTACGTGGGCCGCGGCATCCGCTGCAACGCGATCTGCCCGGGCACGGTGGCCACCCCCAGCCTGGACCAGCGCATCGCCGCCAATGCCGCCGCCGCCGGATCGATGGACGCCGCCCGCGCCGCCTTCGTCGCCCGCCAACCGATGGGCCGGCTTGGCACGGCCGAGGAAATCGCCGCGCTGGCGGTCTATCTCGCCTCGGACGACGCGCGCTTCGTCACCGGCCAGGCGATGGTGATCGACGGCGGGATGACCATCTGACGCCCGCTCCCGCGTCGGGACCGGGCGATGCGTTCCACAGGAGAAATGGCACATGAAACTGCTCCGCTACGGCCCCCAGGGCGCCGAGAAACCCGGTCTGCGCGACGCCAATGGCGATCTCCGCTGCCTCGCCGCGGTGGTCCGCGATATCGACGGCTATGCGCTGTCGCCCGCGTCGCTCGATATGCTCCGCCGCATCGACCCGGCGAGCCTGCCGAAAGTGACCGGCAACCCGCGCCTCGGCGCCTGCGTCGCCCGGCCGGTGAACTATGTCTGCATCGGCCTCAATTATGCCGACCACGCCGCCGAAACCGGCGCGCCGATCCCCAAGGAACCGATCGTGTTCCTGAAATCGCTGGGGGCTTTCGCCGGTCCGTCCGACGATGTCGTCATGCCGCGCGGTTCGACCAAGCTGGACTGGGAAGTGGAGCTTGGCATCGTCATCGGCACCACCGCGCGCTCGGTGCCGGAACACGCCGCGATGGAGCATGTCGCCGGCTACTGCGTCTGCAACGACGTGAGCGAGCGGGAATACCAGATCGAGCGTGGCGGCACCTGGGACAAGGGCAAGGGGTGCGACACGTTCGGCCCCACCGGCCCGTGGATGGTCACCAAGGATGAAATCGCCGACCCGCAGAAGCTGCGCCTGTGGACCGAGGTGGACGGCGTGCGGATGCAGGACGGCACCACCGAGACCATGATCTTCGGCGTGCGCAAGATCGTCAGCTATGTCAGCCATTTCATCACGCTGCATGCGGGCGATGTGATCGCCACCGGCACCCCGCCGGGCGTGGGTCTGGGCAAGAAGCCGCTTCCGGTGTTCCTGAAGCTCGGCAACGTGATGCGCCTGTCGGTCGAAGGCCTGGGCGTGCAGACCCAGCGCGTTGTCGCGGGCTGAAATCGTTACCCCGCCCCTTGCTCCGCAGGCGGTTCCGAACGAGCAAGGGGCGGGCCACGCGGTTCTGGCGCTGATCGCCGCAGCCAGCGCGGTACGGGTGGCGTTCGCCTGGGCGAGCGGTCTCGGGATCGACGAATCCTACATGGTCGCGACCGGCCGGTCGCTGCGGCTGGGGTATTTCGACCACCCGCCGGCGTCGTGGTGGATGCAGTGGGCCGGTGCCCGGCTGCTCGGAACCGATGCGCCGCTGGCGGTGCGCCTGCCCTTCATCGCCGCCTTTGCCCTGACCACCTGGCTGATCTACCGGCTCGGCGCGGCGCTGGCGGGACGGCGGGCAGGGGTGTGGGCGGCTTTGTTCCTGACCTTGTCGCCGGTGTTCGGCGTGACCACCGCGACCTGGGTGCTGCCCGACGGGCCGCTGGACCTGGCGCTGGTCGGTGCCGCGCTGTGTCTGGTCCGTGCGCTGGAGGGGCAGGGTCGCGCCGCCTGGGGCTGGTGGGGCGCCACCGGCCTTTGCGCCGGGCTGGCGCTGTTTTCCAAATACACTGCGGTGCTGACCATCGGCGGCGCCCTGGTCTATCTGCTGACCAGCACCGCGCACCGGCGCTGGCTGGCGCGGCCGCATCCGTACCTGGCCGGTGTGCTGGCCTTGGCGGTGTTCGCCCCGGTGGTGTGGTGGAACGCAACGCATCACTGGGCATCGTTCGCCTTCCAGGGCGACCGCGCGCTGGGCCTGCGGTTCCGCCCGTGGCTGTTCTTCGTGGTGCTGGGCGGGGAGGCGCTGTTCGTCCTGCCTTGGATCTGGGCGCCGATGATGCTGGTGTTTTTCGGCGCGATCCGCCGCGGGCCGGCCGATCCGCGGTCCTGGCTGCTGGTCTGCCTGGGGTTCCCGCCGATCCTGGCCTTCGCCGCGATCGCGGTCGTGTCGCACCAACGGGTGCTGTTTCACTGGGCCGCGCCCGGTTACCTGATGCTGTTTCCGCTGCTGGGGGCCGCAGCCGCGGCGCGAGCCGAGGCGGCGTGGCTGCGACGCCTGACCGCCGGCACCATTGCTCTGATCCTGATCGTGCTGGCCGTGATCGGTACGCAGCTGCGGCTGGACTGGCTGCATCCGGTCATCGCGGCGGTGGCGCGGCATGATCCGGATCTGGCCGGGCGGGACTGGACGTCCCTGCGCAGCCAGCTTGCGGCGCGCGGGCTATTGCACCCCGGCGAGGTGGTCGGCGTGCCGAGTTGGTCGCTGGGCGGCAAGATCGCCTATGCGCTGGGGCCGGACATGCGCGTGATCTGCTTGTGCCAGGACGCGCGGCAGTTCGGCTTCGACGCGCCGGCGTCGCGCTTTGCCGGGCAGGACGTGCTGGTGCTGACGCCGGGGGCGGTGCCGGCGGGCATGTTCGCCTCGGTGACCCCGCTTGCCGCTGCTACCGTGACGGATCACGGACGGGCTTTGCTGGTGGTGCATGTGGCGCTGGGCCACCGGCTGCGCCCGATCGCCCAGGACTGACCCGAGCGCGCGCGGGGGCGACGCGGAACCGGGCCGCGCGCTACAGCCGGTACGGGATGCGCACCGCCGGATCGTCGGCCGGGAAGACGCGCTCGTCGCGCGTGACCAGCAGCCGGTCGGTCGCATCGGCAGAGGCGCGCACGATCGCATCCGGCAGTTTCACGCCGCGTCGCGCGCGGCGGATCGCTACGGCACGCCGGGCGATATCGCGGTCCAGGGGCACCACGGTGAACTGATCCAGATAGGCGTCGGTAACGGGCTCGGTGCCCGGCGGTGCGCCGACCAGGACTTCCATCCAGGTGACGATGCTGATGGCGGCGTCGGGAAAACGCTCGAATTCGGCGCGGGCGGGATCGTGGCCGCGCAGGTAGTCGATCACGATATTGGTGTCGAACAGCGCCTTCACCACTCGGCGCGCACCCGGTCCTGGTAGGCAAGTCCGTCTTCCCCGTCGCCCCACGCGCCGAAAGACGTGGTGGGGGGCGGGCGGTGCGCGGCGAGATAGACCTGCACGGCGTCGCGGATCACGGCGGCGCGGGATCGGCCCTGGCACTGGCCAAGCTGGCTCAGCCGAGACAGATCCTCGGTTGGGAGATCGATCAGAGCGCGCATGGGCGTGTTCCTATACGATATCACTACCATATATCACCATCAGCGCGACGCGCAAGATGCCCTGGGCCACCCGATAGCCGCCGCGGCAGCACTGGCCTATGCTACGCCCATGCAATGGGTGTTCCTGATCCTCGCCCTCTGGGCCGCGCTGGTGGAGCTGCATACCGGCACGTTCTACCTTGCCGCAGTCGCCGCCGTGGCCTTCGTGACCTTCGCGCTGGGCTTCGTCCTGCCCGAGGAAATCCTGCTGGTGACGTTCCTCGGCGGTTTGCTGGCGGCCCTGGTCCTGATCTGGATCACCAGGCGCCACGCCGCGCGCCGCACCGGTCTGCGGGATTTCGACCTGGATCAGGAGGTCCGGGTGGAATCCCTCGTCGCCGGCACCGACCGCCTGATTGTCACCTATCGCGGCACGCGCTGGGAGGCCGAGATGGCAACCGGCGCTGCTCTTTCGCCCGGCGCCACCGCGCGGATCGTCGGCCGGCGCGACCATCTGCTGCGCGTATCCCCGCTTCCCCCCGTCGCCCAGGAGCCTTCCTGATGTTTGCCACCGTGACCCCGCTGATCGTGATTTTCCTGGTGCTGCTGGTGGCCTTCTCCATCCTGCGCAACGGATTGCGGATCGTGCCGCAGCAGCAGGCCTGGGTGGTCGAGCGGCTGGGCCGGTTCCATCGCGTGCTCGGCCCGGGGCTGAACCTGCTGATCCCGTTCACCGACCGCATCGCCTATCGCTTCGATACGCGCGAGATCCCGACCGAGGTGGCGCCGCAGGTCTGCATCTCGCTCGACAACACCACCCTGACCGTGGACGGGTTTCTGTATCTGCAGATCACCGATCCGGTGAAGGCGGCGTATGGCTCGTCCAGCCCGATGAACGCGGCGATGCAGCTCGCGCAGACCACGATGCGATCGGAGATCGGCAAGCTGCATCTGGATCAGGCGCTGTCCTCGCGCCAGTTGCTGAACACCGCGGTCGCGGCCTCGGTGGACGAGGCGGCGGTGAACTGGGGCATCAAGGTGCTGCGTTACGAGATCAAGGACATCAATCCGCCGCCCGAGATCCTGCGCGCGATGGAATTGCAGATCACCGCCGAACGCGAGAAACGCGCCACGATCGCGCGCTCGGAAGGGCTGCGCCAGCAGCAGATCAACACCTCCGAGGGCCAGCGCCAGCAGGACATCAATGTCGCGGACGGCCGCCGCCAGGCGGAGGT
>DAHWDR010000343.1:0-5470 GCA_027330745.1 Acetobacteraceae bacterium
TATTTCACCATCGTCGTGGTGGGCCATATCGTGATCCCGCTGCTGGTCATCGTGCAGGGGGACTATAACCCGCCAACCTGGTTGATGACCGCGATCTTCCTGCCGCTGACCGTGATCCTGGCGCTCGGGCTGCTGCGGCCGATCAAAGGGGCGACCGTGGGGGTCATGCTGACCATGGGGCTGATGAAGCCCGCGCCGGCGCCCGGATGACCGTGGGGGCACAAGCGGCGCTCGCCAGCCGCACCGATCACCGCCTGGCGCATGTCGAACTGACCGGGGAGGCGCTGACCCGGCTTTCCCCGCTGCTGGAAGCCGATCGGACCCAGGCGGTGGCCGATCTGGCCGCCGACAACCATTTCGCCCCGATCCTGCCCGCCACGCGCACCGACGGCCCGTTCGTGCTGCATCTGTCGATCCAGGACGGGCGGCTGGTGTTCGACATCCGCGATGCCGATGCGACCAAACTGGTCGCCGTCGGCCTGGCGCTGGGGCCGTTCCGGCCGCTGATGAAGGACTACCAGCTACTGGTGGAAAGCTACGGCACCGCAATCGCCGAGGGACGGGAATCGCGCATCCAGGCAATCGACATGGGTCGGCGCGGCCTGCATGACGAAGGCGCGCGGCTGCTCACGGCGCGGCTCGCGGGCAAGATCGCGATCGATTTCGCGACCGCGCGGCGGTTGTTCACGCTGGTCGCGGTGCTGCATCAGCGGGGGTGAGACGGGCCTCTGCTGGTCGGGACCGGCGGCGGCGCGAGGCGCGGGCACAGACCAGTCAAAACCGTTCCACCCAGGGGCGCAGCTCGATCTCCCAGGTCCAGGCGCTGCGGCCCTGGCCGATCAGGTGCCAATACGTGGCCGCGATCGCGTCCGGGTCCAGCATCGAATCCGGCGCGTCCGCCGGCTCCGCCCGCCCCGGATTGCGGATCGCGCCGTCGATCACGACATGCGCCACATGCACGCCCTTCGGGGCCAGTTCGCGCGCCATGCTCTGCGCCAGGCCGCGCAGCGCGAATTTCCCCATCGCGAACGGCGCCGACAGCGGATAGCCCTTCACCGACGCCGACGCGCCGGTGAAGATGATCGTCCCCGCCTGTTTCGGTTCCATCAGCCGCGCCGCCTGCTGGCCGATCAGGAACCCGCCATAGGCCGATACGGCGATCGCGCGCGCGACCTCCTCGGGCACCAGGGACGCCACCGGGCCGCGGGCGCGTGCGGAGGCGTTGTAGATCACCACGTCCGGCTCTCCCAACGACGCAACGACGGCGTCGAACAGGCCGGCCGCTTCCTCGGGTTCGGACGCTTCGCAGGCGAACGACGCGGCGCCGGTTTCGGCGCACAGCGCGGCCAGCTTGTCAGGACTGCGCGCCGCCAGCGCCACCTGCACGTTATGACGGGCGAACAAGCGCGCCAGGGATGCCGATAATCCGCTGCCGGCGCCAACGATCAAAGCCAGACGTGGTTCCATCACCGTGCTCCTGAAACCGGGACGATCGCCCCGCTGATATAGGACGCCGCCGGCGAAGCGAGGAACAGCACCGCCTCGGCCACTTCCTCCGCCGCCCCGGCGCGGCCCATCGGCACCCCGGCGGTCAGACGCGCGACCCGATCCGGCAGGCCGGCGCGTGCGTGCAGCTCGGTTTCGATCAGCCCCGGGCTGACCGCGTTCACGCGGATGCCGCGCGGCCCAAGCTCCCGCGAGGCGCCCAGGGTCAGGCTGTCCAGCGCGCCTTTCGACGCGGCGTAATGCACCCACTCGCCCGCGCCGCCCAGCGCCGCCGCGCGCGAGGAGATATTCACGATCGCGCCGCCCGCGCCGCCGAGGTCCCGCGCCATGCGCTTCGTGGCCTCGCGGATCGCCAGGAACGGGCCACGCACATTGACCGCCAGGACCTCGTCCAGGATCGCGGCGGTGACGTGGTCCAACTGCGCCGTCGGCCCGGTGATGCCGGCGTTGTTGACCAGCACGGACAGCGGCCCGAAGGCGCGGTCGGTGGCGGCGAAGGCGGCCAGGATATCGGCCTCGTCGGCCATCTCGGCGCGGAGCGGTAGAGCGCGCCCGCCGGTGGCGACGATCGCGGCCGCGACCTGCTCGGCCATCGCCTGGTTGGCGCGCCAGGTGAACGCCACGTCGTAGCCGCGCGCACCGGCGAGCCGCGCGACGGCGGCGCCGATCCCCTGGCTGGCACCGGTGACCAGCATCACCTTGCGCATGGACTGTCCCCGCTTCGGTTGCGGGTCAGAAGAGCATGGCGCCCGGCGCGAGTCTCCCCCCAATGCACGTCCCGCGATGTGGCGGAACGCCCGACCGGGCCTCGATCAACCGGATGGTTGCGCGTGCGCCGCCCAGAGATCGATCGTGCGCCGCAGCCCGTCGCGCCAATCCGGCAACGTCACCCCGAACACGTCGCGCAGCCTTGTGCAGTCCAGTCGCGAATCCGCCGGCCGGCGCACCGGTGTCGGCCAGTCCGCGGTGGCGATCGCGTCCACTTGCGGCACCGGCGCGCCGTGACGCGCGGCGGCGGCAAAAATCGCGGTGGCGAAGCCGTGCCAGCTGGTAAATCCCGATCCGGCCGCGTGCGTCACCCCGGCATAGTCCGCCCGCCAGCCCGCCGCGATTCGGTCCGCGACCGCAGCCACGGCGGCGGCCAGGTCCAGCGCCGTGGTCGGGCAGCCGATCTGATCCGCCACCACCCGCAGCACCGGCCGCCGCGCCGCGGCCCCCAGCATCGTCAGCATGAAATTCCGTCCCGCCGGCGCATACACCCACGACGTCCGCAGGATCACCGCCCGCGCGCCCGACGCTGCCACCGCCCGTTCCCCGGCCAGCTTGCTCGCGCCATACACACCCAGCGGCGCGGTTGCGTCGGTCTCAAGATACGGCGCGCCCTTGCTGCCATCGAACACGTAATCGGTGGAGATATGGATCAGGGGCACGCCGGCTGCGGCGCACCAGGCGGCCAGCGCCGCCGGCCCGTCGCGATTGGCCCGGAACGCGGCGTCCGCGTCCGTCTCCGCCGCGTCCACCGCGGTATAGGCCGCGGCGTTCACCACCAGCGACGGCGCCGCCGCTTCCAGTGCCGGGACCAGCGTCTCCGGCCGGTCGAAATCGCATGTCGGGCGGCCGATCACCCGCATTCCGGGATACGCGCGGAGCGCCGAGGCAAGCTGCCCCGCCCCGCCGGTCACCAGGATCGTCACGCGCCACCGAACCGGACATCCGCCTCGCGCAGCCGCGGCAACACGGCGTCCTTATCCGACAGCAGCGCCTGCGCCGGTGTCACCGGCCAGGGCAAGGCCAGATCGGGATCGGTCCAGATCACGCCGCGCTCGGCGGCGCGGTCATACGGGGCGGTGACCTTGTAGATGACCTCGGTGTCGGGTTCGAGCGTGCAGAACCCATGCAGGAACCCGACCGGCACCCAGAGCTGACGCCAGTTCGCCGCACTGAGTTCCACCCCGACATGCCGCCCGTAATGTGGCGAGCCGCGTCGCACATCCACCGCGACGTCCCAGATCGCGCCGCGGATGCAGCGTACCAGCTTGCCCTGGGCATTCGGCCCAACCTGGCAATGCAACCCCCGCACCGTCCCACGCGGCACCGACAGCGAATGGTTGTCCTGCACGAACGGCCCGGCGATCCCCGCCGCGGCCTCGCGCGATGCGGAAAACGTCTCCGAAAAGAACCCGCGCGAATCGGCAAACCGTGGTGGCGTCAGAAGAATAACGTCCGGGATCGCCTGGGGTTCCGCATGCGCGCTCATGCCATCCCCAGCGTGAAACCGCGATAGCCATCGGCCGCCACCTGATCGCAGATCTCGCGATAGGCGCCGACGCCGCCGATATAGGGCAGGAACACGCGCGGTTTGCCGGGCACGTTGGCGCCCATGTACCAGCTCGCGGCGCGCGGATAGAGGGTGCGGTTCGCCACCTCCATCCCGTGGCGTACCCAGTCCTCCTGTGCGGCTTCGGTGGGTTCGATCACCCGCGCCTGGCGACGCGCCAGCGCGGCCAGGGCGTCGGCGATCCAGTCCACATGCTGTTCGATCGATACGATCATGTTGCTCAGCACCGACGGACTGCCGGGGCCGGTGATGAAGAACATGTTGGGAAATCCGGCCGACATCAGACCCAGACAGGTGCGCGGACCGGCCTGCCATGCCGCGCTCAGCCGCAGCCCGTCGCGGCCGGCAATGTCGATCGCGGCCAGCGCCCCGGTCATGGCATCGAAGCCGGTGGCGAATACCAGATCGTCGCATTCGGTCTCGGCGGCAGCGGTACGCACGCCGCTTGCGGTGACTGCAACCAGCGGCGTTTCGCGCAGATTGACCAAGGTGACATTGGGGCGGTTATAGGTCGCGAAATAATCGGTATCGACGCAGATGCGCTTGGTGCCGATGGGATGGTCGCGCGGTGCCAGAGCCTCGGCGGTGCGCGGGTCGGCGACGATCTCGCGGATGCGCGCACGGACGAAATCGGCGGCGGTGTCGTTGGACGCCTGACTGGTGACCAGATCGGCGAAGGCGCCCATGAAAGTGGTGCCGCCCGATTGCCAGCGCGCGCGATACACCGCCTCGCGTTCCGCTTCGGGCACGTCCATCGCGCCGCTCTCGTTGATCTCGTATAGAATCCCGGTACGCATCATGCGCGCGCGGTGCCGATGCGTGGCGTAGTCCTGCTTCCACCAGGATTCGTACTCGGCATCCATCGGGCGGTTGCGCGAGGGAATGGAGAAATTGGGCGTGCGCTGGAATACCGTGACCTGCGCCGCCTGCGCCGCGATCACCGGGATTGCCTGGATCGCCGAGGACCCGGTGCCGATCACCGCCACCCGCCTGCCGGTGAAATCCACCCCCGCATGCGGCCAATGGCCGGTGTGGTAGGTGGGACCGAGGAAACTGTCCCGCCCCGGGATTTCCGGCAGCTTCGCCGCCGACAGGCAGCCGGTCGCCATGACGCAGAAACGCGCGTCCCAGGTGCCGCGGTCGGTGGTGACCGCCCATCGGGCGCGTGCGTCGTCATAATGCGCGGCGGTGACGGTGGTCTCGAAACGGATGTCGCGCCGCAGATCGTAGCGGTCGGCCACATGATTGGCGTAGGCCAGAATCTCGGGCTGGGATGCGAAGCGTTCGGACCAGTGCCATTCCTGCTGCAATGCCGGGTCGAAGCTGAAGGAATACTGCATCGATTCCACATCGCAGCGGGCGCCGGGATAGCGGTTCCACCACCAGGTGCCGCCGACGCCGGTGGCGCGTTCCAGCACCACCGCCGACAGGCCCAGCCCGCGCAGCCGGTGCAGCATATAAAGCCCGGCGAAACCGGCGCCGATCACGACGGCATCGATCTGACGGGGGGCGGGATCGGCGGCGGCGGCAGCGGGATCGGCGAGGCTCATGCGGTGGCTCCTTGGACGCGGCCCAGGGCACACGCGCCCCGCGCATCTGTCAACGCCCGCGGTTGACAGCATCTGC
>DAHWDR010000149.1:0-1995 GCA_027330745.1 Acetobacteraceae bacterium
CCGCGCCAGCAGATCGGCGCTGGCCGGGGCCACCACCAGCAGGTCCGCGGCACGGGACAGCTGGATATGGCCCATCTCGCTCTCGTCGGTCAGCGAGAACAGGTCGGTATAGACCTTCGATTCGCTGAGCGCCTGCAACGATAGCGGCGTGACGAACTGCCCAGCCGAGCGGCTGAGCACGCAAGTCACGCCACAACCCGCGCCGCGCAGCAGCCGGATCAGTTCCAATGACTTGTAGGCGGCGATGCCGCCGGAGACGATCAGCAGGACCCGCTTGCCGGCCAACGTCATGGCGCCGTTCTCCCCAGGACCACCCCGCCCGGAACCGGCGCGACCCGGCCCGGCCTGACGCGCCCGCTCACAAGCGCCACCCGGAATGGATCGCCGCGATCCCGCCCGACAGGTTCCGGAACCCGACGCGGTCGAATCCCGCATCGCGCATCATCCCGGCCAGGGTGTCCTGATCGGGGAAGGTGCGGATGCTCTCGGCCAAATATTGGTACGAATCGCGATCCCCGGCCACGCGCGCGCCCAGCACCGGCAGCACGCGGAACGACCAGGCATCGTAGACGGGTGCGAACGCTGCCACCTGCAACCGGCTGAACTCCAGGCAGAAGAACCGCCCGCCGGGGCGCAGCAGCCGCCGCGCCTGACGCAGCACCGCCGCCTTGTCGGTGCAGTTGCGCAAGCCGAACGCGATCGAGACCCGGTCGAACCCACCATCGGCCAGCGGCAGGCGCTCGGCATCCGCGACCAGGAAGTCGATCCCGTCCAGCATCCCGCGATCGGTGGCGCGGTCGCGGGCGAGGCCCAGCATCGCCGGATTGATGTCCGACAGCACGACGTTCCCGCCGCCCAGCCGCCGCCAGCCGAGGCCGATATCCCCGGTCCCGCCGGCCAGATCCAGCAGACGCCGGTGCGGCCGCGGGTCCAATGCCGTCAGCAGGATTCGCTTCCAGACCCGGTGTACGCCGAGCGACATCAGGTCGTTCATCACATCGTAGCGCGGCGCGACCGAGGCGAACACCGCACGCACCAGCCCGGCCTTCTCGGCCGCGGCGACGCGGCGGAAGCCGAAATCGGTCTCGGGCGCTTGGGTGGCGGTCATGGCGGGGGCGGTATAGCCTGCCGCGACCGCAGCGGAAACCGGCCTGTGCCCGAACTCCCCGAAGTTGAAACCGTGATGCGCGGAATGGCGGCGCGGCTGACCGGGCGGGTGGTGGCGCGCGCGGCGGTCCATCGCGGCGATCTGCGCTGGAAGCTGCCCGCGGGACTGGCGGCGCGGCTGACCGGTGCGTCCGTGCTGGGGTTCCGCCGGCGCGGCAAATACATCCTGATGCGTCTGGCGGGCGGGGACAGCGTGCTGTGGCACCTGGGCATGTCGGGGCGGATCGTGCTGGGTGCGGTGGGCGCCAACACGGCCCCGCCGGCCCATGAGCATCTGGTGCTGGAGACCGATGACGGGACGCGGCTGGGGTTGGTGGACCCGCGGCGCTTCGGCATGGTGGACCTGATACCGACCGCGGCCGAGGACCGCCACCGGCTGCTGGTAGGCCTGGGGCCCGAACCGCTGGAGCCGGCGTTCACCCCCGCTGTGCTGGCCGCGGCACTGGCGGGACGGCGGACACCGGTGAAGCTCGCGCTGCTCGACCAGCGCGTGGTGGCCGGAATCGGCAACATCTATGCCTGCGAGGCGCTGTTCCGCGCCGAGATCAGCCCGCTGCGCCTGGCCGGCTCGGTGCGCGGCGCACGCGCGGCGCGGCTGGTGGCGGCGATCCGCGCCGTGCTGACCGAGGCGATCGCGGCCGGCGGCTCCAGCCTGCGCGACTACGTGCAGCCGAATGGGGAGCTGGGGTATTTCCAGGCATCCTGGCGGGTGTACGGGCGCGAGGGCGCGCGCTGCGAACGATGCTCCGGGCCACCCTGCCCGGGAATCGGGCGCATCACCCAGGGCGCACGCAGCACGTTCCGCTGCGCCCGAACGCAACGCTGACC
>DAHWDR010000156.1:0-5107 GCA_027330745.1 Acetobacteraceae bacterium
CGAAATTCTTGTATTCCACCGTCACCTGGCCGTTCTGGCCCGGCACCGGCACAGGGATCTCGCCGCCGACCAGGAAGCTTGCCTTCTGGCCGCTGATGACGGTGAGGTTCGGCTCGGCGAGCATCCGCACCAGGTTGTCGCCGGCCAGCATGCTTAGTGTGGAGCTGATGTTGAGCGACTTCAGCGAGTATTGACCTGCGTTGGAGAGCAGCTTCGGCGCGATAAAGCCGTTGGTGATCGCGCTAGCCGCGAGTCCCGCGCCGGACGCGCCGAGACCGATGGTACCGATACTGCCTAGCGTGCCGAGCGCCGACCAGTTGATCCCCAGATTGTCGCTGATGCTGCGCGTCATCTGCACGATGCGCACCTGCAAGGTGACCTGGGTGGAGGCGCGCACGACGATCTGGTTCTGCAAGGTCTGGCCCGCTTCCAGGAAGCCCTGGGCAATCGCGACCGCGCGGGCGGCCTGCTCCGGCGTTTCGGTCCAGCCGCTCAGCAGCAGACCCTTGGGCTGCACCTGCACGCGGACATGCGCGCCCGGAACCATCTGCGCGATCTGCTGGCCCGCGTTGGCGGAACCGAAATCGGAAGGCTCCACCGTGATCGCGTAGGTGCCGATCAATGCCCCGCCGGCGCCGAGTGCCGCGATCGTGGTGCGGCCGGGACCGACGCCGAAGACGAACAGCGTCGTCGGGCCGGCCGGATGCACCTCCGCCACCTTCGGGTCGGCCACGAACACGTTGGCCGCCGCCGAGGGCAGATGCAGCAACACGCCGCTGCCGCGGTGCAGGGTAAGGGTCCCCGCGGCCGCGCCGGCGGGCAAACGCGCGGGCAGGCCAGGTGGCGAATAGGCGGCCGGTTGCACGGACGCCGCGGCCCCGACCGGTTGCATCGCCAGATCCTGTCCCGACGCGCGGGGGCGGGCGCTGACCGCCATCGGGCGCGGCATCAGGCTGCCGGGCGCGAGCGGTGTCGGCGCGGCCTGCGGCAGCGCCGCGGGCCGCATCTGCGCATGCGCCGAGGCGGCCGCAAGCAGCAGGCCGATCGGCAGGGTATGGCGGAATCCGCGCATCAGAACTTGAACTCCTGAGCGTTGGCGGCGCCCTGCCAGATATTCATCACGCCGCCCGGCGGGCTGTGGGAAACCGAGGCAAGCGCGGGGGACACGTCGCTCGCCCAGGTGGCGCGATGGCCCGGCGCGATGCCGGCCACGTTCTGCGCCGAGCGCACCGACAGCGAGAGCCGCCCGAGCCGGACCGCGACCTGCACCTTCTGCGCCTCGGCCTCGGTCACCTCGAGCGTCACGGTATGGGCCTGGCGGGTGGGTTCGCCGGCGGCGGCCCCCTCGATCAGGCGCTGGTCGATGGCGATCACGCGGACATCGGACAGCACCGTCTCGGCGACGATGCTCTGGCCCTGGGTGATCGCGGGATTGGAGATCTTCTCGGTCAGGATCAGATCGACCTTGTCGCCGGGCCAGATCAGCCCCGCCGTGCCGGACACCAGGTCCACGCCGACGGTGATCGCGCGCATCCCCGGTTGCAGTACGGCGGCAAGGAACCCGTGATCGCCGGGACGCAGCACGTCGCTCGGCAAGATGACCTCGCCGATGCTCAACGCCCGGCGCACCATCGCACCGTCCAGTGCGCGTCGCGCCTTGGGCGAATCCATAGCGGCCCCCGGCGGTGCCTTGCCCGTCAGGCGGCGGACCGTCAGATCGTCGGGCTTGATCAATTCACCCGGAGGGACCGCGCGCGCCGCCGCCAGTATCGCGATTCGAGCGACCTGATTCTGTGTCCCGGCCGGATGCGTCGCCACCCATGCCAGCAGCCCGAACCCCAACAACCCGGCCGCGATCAGCCCCACCAGGGTTAGCCGCAGGATCATGCGCGCGCCTCCGGCCCGTGCCATGTGACCTGGGTTGTCCCAAGCCCGGCGGCGCCGGACAGGCTTGGTTGGATCAGCACAACCGCCATCCCGAACGCAATCGCCACGGCGTAGGGCAGCGGCCCGCCGCGTGCGATCCGCCAGCGCTCGGCCCGCGCTGCGCGCGCCCACAGGGCCCGCGGTCGAGCCCCCGCCGCCGCGGGTACAACCCGCCGCGCCGCCAGATACAGCAGTGCCAGCCCGGCCCCGGCGATTGCGGTTGCGGCCAACATCGCGGGCACCGTCCCTGGCGGCACCGCCAGGGACGCGGCCGCCAGCAGCTTCACATCCCCGCCGCCCAGCCAGCCGCGTCGCCAGCAGACCCATGCGCCGGCGAACACAAGGCAAGCGGCCAGCACGCCATGGCTCAGATCGCCGCCGGCATAGCGCGCCAGCAGCCCCAGCCCGGCGATGGCGGCGCAGAGCGCGCCCGGGATCGTGCGTGCCATCACGTCATGCACCGAGGCTGCCAGCAGCAATCCCAGCAGTGCCGCGAGGAACAGGGAGGGGAGCATCGCCGTGCTCAGCCGCCGGGGACCAACGCCGCCACCGCATCCAGCGCGGTATGCAGATCCGAGCCCAGGGTGGTGAAGGCGACGATCACGAAGCCGGTCAGCACGCCGGCCACCAGCGCATATTCCAGCGCCGTGACACCACGGCGGTCGGCGCGGAAAACGGTCAACTGGATGCGCACGATCGCTTGCTCCATTGTTCGCAACGAAACCCGCTCCGGCGGCGCCGGCGCGAAGCGATGCGGTCTCAAAAACTGCGCCCGAATTATGAAGGAAAGATTGATCGTACATCCGATTCGTCATTGCTGCGCTCGCCTCCGACCGCGTCCTTTCCATAGGGTCAACGCGCAACGGCCGGTGCCAGAAGGCACCGGCCGCGACGCACCGGAAATCGCGGAAGGCCGCGCCGATCAGGCGCCGGGGATGGACGTCCCCACCGTGGTGACGGCAGTGGACAAATCCGTACCCAGCGTGGTGAACGCGGTCACCAGAACCGTCGCCAGCACGCCAGCGATCAACGCGTATTCCAGCGCGGTCACGCCGCGCCGGTCGCCATACAGCATCAGCAGCAACCTGCATTTAGCCCTAACGAACATGATCTTCTCCGTGGGACGGGGTAGGTGTTGGCGCGCGGTCCGGGGCGCCGCGCTCAGGCCCCAGGGATGCTGGATGCCATGGTGGTGAGGGCGGTCTTGAGATCGGTGCCCAGCGTGGTGAACGCGGTCACCAGCACCGTCGCCAGCACGCCGGCGATCAGCGCATATTCCAGCGCGGTCACCCCGCGACGGTCGCCGTACAGGGCACGCAGCAGCTTGAACTTCACGGTGTCGAACATGATCCTGTGTTCCTTCGAGCGGGGTTGGGATCCGCTGCCGGCAAACCCGGCAGGGGCAGGCGTCTCTGCAATCCCAAAAATGATCCGAATTGGTTAATCACCTCTTAGCGCCGGCTCAAAAATTTCCGCCCCGTCGCATCCGCCTCACGTCGGGGCCTGTCGCCTCCGCTTCGACGGCACGATACAAACCCGCATGCTCCCCCCGGCTTTCGCCGCCTGGTTCGCCGCCCGCGGCTGGACCCCACGCCCGCACCAGCTGGAGCTGCTCGCAGCGGCCAAGGCCGGGGGCAGCGTGCTGCTGATCGCGCCGACCGGTGGTGGCAAGACGCTGGCCGGGTTCCTGCCCAGCTTGATCGCGCTGGCCGCCGCGCCCCGGCCCGGCCTGCACACGCTCTATGTCAGCCCGCTGAAAGCCCTGGCGGTCGATATCGCGCGCAACCTGATGGCCCCGGTGGCCGAGCTCGCGCTGCCGATCCGCATCGAAACCCGCAGCGGCGACACGCCCGCCAATCGCCGTGCCCGGCAACGCGCCGATCCGCCGCAGATATTGCTGACCACGCCGGAAAGCCTCGCGGTGCTGCTCAGCCTGACGGACGCGCCGGCGCTGTTCGCCACGCTGGAAACAATCGTCATCGACGAAATCCACGCGCTCGCCGGCACCAAGCGTGGCGATCAGTTGGCGCTTGGGCTGGCGCGGTTGGCCACACTTGCGCCCGCCGCCCGCCGCGTCGGGTTGTCGGCCACCGTTGCGCACCCGGCGGCGCTGGCCGCCTTTGCCGGCGCGGACCGGATCCTGACCGCCCCCCCGGGCGCGCAGCCGGTGCTCGAAATGCTGCTGCCGTCCGGCCGCCTGTCCTGGTCCGGCCATATGGGCCTGGAAGCCGCGCCCGAGGTGATGGACCGCCTGCGCCGCGCGCAGATGAGTATCGTCTTCGTCAACACCCGCGCCCAGGCCGAGCTGATGTTCCAGGCGCTGTGGAGACGAAACGATCCGATGCTGCCGATCGGCCTGCATCACGGTAGCCTGGACCCGACCCAGCGCCGTCGCGTGGAGGCGGCGATGGCCGAAGGACGCCTGCGCGCCGTCGTCGCCACCGCCTCGCTGGACCTGGGCATCGACTGGGGCGGCGTGGACCAGGTGATCCAGATCGGCGCGCCGAAGGGTCTCGCGCGGCTGCTGCAACGGGTCGGCCGCGCCAATCATCGCATGGACCAGCCCAGCCGCGCCCTGCTGATCCCGGCCAACCGCTTCGAGGTGCTGGAATGCGAGGCGGCGATCGAGGGTCTCGCCGCCGGCGCGCTGGATGGCGATCCGCCACGCCCCGGTGGCCTCGATGTGCTGGCGCAACATCTGCTGGGCCTGGCCTGCGCCGGCCCGTTCCTGGCCGATGACGCCTACGACGAAACCCGCCGCGCCGCGCCCTACGCCGAACTGACGCGGGAGGATTTCGATGCCGTGCTGGAGTTCGTCGCCACCGGCGGCTACGCGCTGGCGGCCTATGACCGCCACCGCAAACTGTTCCGCGACGCCGAGGGGCGGTTCCATGTCCGCTCCGCCCGCATCGCGGCGCAGCACCGGATGAATATCGGCACCATCGTGGAAGCGCCGATGCTGCGCGTGCGCCTGGCCGGCCGTCGTGGCGCCGGGCCGGTGCTGGGGGAGGTCGAGGAGTATTTCGCCGCCCAGCTCCGTACCGGCGACAGCTTCGTCTTCGCCGGTCGGCAGCTGCGCTTTCTGCGTCTGCGCGAGACCACCGTGGAAGTGGCGGACTCCGCCGGCACACGCGATCCGCTGGTCCCGGCCTATGCCGGCGGGCGGCTGCCGCTTTCGACC
>DAHWDR010000164.1:0-10068 GCA_027330745.1 Acetobacteraceae bacterium
GGGTTCCGCGCTTATCTGCTGGGAACGCTGGCCTCGCTGCCGGCCCTGCTGGTTTATGTACTGGCGGGGCGGATCGCCGGCTTCGGAGCGCTGCATCTGGCCGCCGGCGGGGCCGCCGCCTGGGCGATGCTGGCCGTGTGCGCGGCGGCCACGGTGGCGCTGGGCTGGTATATGATTCGCCTGCTGCGCCGGGCCTGCGCGACGGCCTGACCGACCAGCGGTGGCCGACCAGCGGTGACCGACCAGCCGTGACCGACCAGCCGTTCGGCGCGCGCGGGACGCCCATCCAAGCTCGGCGGAATTCGGTTGCTCCCGGGCGCGCGAAGCCTAAGATAGGGCCGCCCGGGCACGCGCCAGCCCAGGGCGGGCACAGCAACGGCGCGGGGAACAGCTGCATACGGCCTCGCAACCTCAGCCGGCTCCGCCTATGCGGGGCCGAAAGAAGAAGACGTATGGCAACAGGGACCCAGTATCCGATGCACCGTGATCCGATGCGCTGTGCGGGCGCGGCCTGACGCGATGCTGTCGTACGCGCTGCGGCGGATCGCCGCGACCATCCCGGTGATGCTGATCGTCGCCTTCGTCGTATTCGGGTTGCTGTATCTGGCCCCGGGCGATCCGGCCGCGGTAATCGCCGGCGATCAGGCCACCGCGGCGCAAGTCCAGGCCATCCGCGTCTCGCTGGGGCTGAATCAACCGTTCCTGACCCGCTTCGGCACCTGGTTGTGGCAGATCCTGCATGGCAATCTGGGGAAATCCATCTTCACCGGCCTGCCGGTCACCACCATGATCTCGCAGCGGCTGGAACCCACCTTGTCGCTGATGCTGTTCAGCACGGTGCTGGCGATCGTGATCGCGATCCCGCTTGGCGTGCTGGCCGCGGCCAAGCAGGGGTCCTGGATCGACCGCGCGGTGATGGCGCTGGCGGTGTTCGGGTTTTCCACCCCGGTCTTCGTGGTCGGGTATCTGCTCGCCTGGGGCTTCGGATTGAAGCTGGGCTGGTTGCCGGTGCAGGGGTTCCATTCGCTGTCGGACGGGCTCTGGCCGTTCCTGCGCACGCTGATCCTGCCCTCGGTCGCGCTCGGGATGATCTACATCGCGCTGATCGCGCGCATCACGCGCGCGACGATGCTGGAGGTGCTCAGTCAGGACTATGTCCGCACCGCGCGCGCCAAGGGCATGGGGATGGGGCGGATCCTGTTCGTCCATGCGCTGAAGAACGCCGCGGTCCCGATCGTCACCGTGATCGGCTCCGGTGTCGCGCTGCTGATCGGCGGCGCGGTGGTGACGGAAAGCGTGTTCGCCATTCCCGGCCTGGGCCGGCTGACGACCGATGCTATCCTGCAACGGGACTACCCGGTGATCCAGGGCGTGGTCCTGCTGTTCTCGTTCACCTATGTGGTGGTGAACCTGATCGTCGATCTGCTCTACACCGTGTTCGACCCGAGGATCCGCTATTGAGCGCCGCCGCCCCCTCGCTGCCCGACGTGCTGCCCCCGGTGCTGCGCCGCGGCGTGGTGCGCACCTTCCTCCGCCGCCATCCCACCGCCGCGCTGGGGGCGGCGATCCTGGTGGCGATGGTGGCGATCGCGGTGTTCGCCCCGTTCCTCGGCACCGTCGATCCGATCGCGATCGATCCGATCCACCGGCTGGCGGACCCCTCGGCGCGGCACTGGTTCGGCACCGACATGCTGGGGCGGGATGTGTATTCGCGCACGCTGTATGGCGCACGTATTTCGCTCGGCGTAGGGTTTTCCGTGGCGTTCTGCGCCGCCGCCGCCGGCACGCTGGTCGGGGTGACGGCGGGGTTCGTGCGGTTCCTGGACGGGATCCTGATGCGGGTGATGGACGGGCTGATGTCGATCCCGCCGATCCTGCTCGCGATCGCGCTGATGGCGCTGACCCAGGCCTCGGTCGGTAACGTGATCTTCGCGATCTCGGTATCGGAATTCCCGCGCGTCTCGCGCCTGGTCCGCGGCGTCGTGCTGTCGTTGCGCGAGCAGCCCTTCGTGGAAGCCGCGATCGCCGCCGGCACCCGCACGCCGCGGCTGATCTGGCGTCACATCCTGCCCAACACCATGGCGGCCTTGCTGGTGCAGGCCACCTTCACCTGCGCGTCCGCCATGATCACCGAAGCGATCCTGTCCTTCATCGGCGCCGGCACGCCGCCGATCATCCCAAGCTGGGGCAACATCATGGCGGAGGGCCGCGCGCTGTGGGAGATCAAGCCCTATATCGTGTTCTTCCCGGCGACCTTCCTGTCGGTCACGGTGCTGGCGGTGAACCTGCTGGGCGATGGGATGCGCGACGCGCTGGACCCCCGGCTGGCCAAACGCCTGTGACGCAACTGCTGGAAGTCACGGCGCTGCAAACGCATTTCGGCACGCCGGACGGCGTGGTGCGCGCGGTCGAGGGCCTGTCCTTCACCGTCGCCGCCGGCGAAACGCTGGCGATCGTCGGCGAATCGGGCTGCGGGAAATCCGTCACCTCGATGTCGATCCTGCGCCTGATCGCCACGCCACCGGGACGCATCGCCGGGTCGATCCGGTTCCAGGGGCGCGAATTGCTGGCGCTGCCGGAAGCGGAGATGCGGCGCATCCGCGGCAACGAGATCGCGATGATCTTCCAGGAGCCGATGACCAGCCTCAACCCGGTGTTGACCATCGGCCGGCAGATCACCGAAACGCTGCGTCTGCACCAACAACTGACCGCCGCCGCGGCCGAGGCGCGCGCGATCGAGACGCTGGTCCTGGTCGGGATTCCCGCTCCGGAACGGCGGGTACGCGAATACCCGCACCAGCTCTCGGGCGGGATGCGCCAGCGGGTGATGATCGCGATGGCGCTGGCGTGCAACCCGAAGCTGCTGATCGCCGACGAACCCACCACCGCGCTGGATGTCACCATCCAGGCGCAGATTCTGGATCTGATGCGCGGACTGAAACAGCGCATCGGCTCGGCGATCATGCTGATTACCCATGATCTGGGCGTGGTGGCGGAAACCGCCGAACGGGTGGTGGTGATGTATGCGGGACGCAAGGTGGAAGAAGCGCCGGTGGACGCCTTGTTCGCCCGCCCGCTGCACCCCTACACGCGCGGACTGATGGGGGCGGTGCCGCGGCTGGGCGGCGCGGCGGAGGGTGCGGGACGCGCGCGGCTGGCCGAGATTCCCGGCCTGGTGCCGTCATTGCGTGCGCGCATCGTCGGCTGCCCGTTCGCGGCGCGTTGCGGGCAGGCCGACGCGCTGTGCCACACCTCCGCCCCGGCCATCCGCGCGCTGGCGCCGGACCACCTGGTCGCCTGCCACCACGCCGAGGCCGCATGACCCCGTTGCTGGAAGTCACCGATCTACGCAAGCATTTTCCGCTGCGCGGCGGGCTTCTGGGGCGCACCACCGGGCAGGTTTACGCGGTGGACGGCGTCACCTTCGCCGTCGCCCGCGGCGAGACCCTGTCGCTGGTGGGCGAATCCGGCTGCGGCAAATCCACCGTCGGCCGCGCCGTCCTGCGGCTGCTGGCGCCTACCTCCGGCGAAGTCCGTCTGGACGGCGCGCGCATCGATACCATGCCCGGACCCGAATTGCGCCGGATGCGGCGGCGCATGCAGGTGGTATTCCAGGACCCGTTCTCCTCGCTGTCGCCACGCATGAAAGTGCGCGAGATCCTGGCCGAGCCGATCCGCAATTTCGGACTGGCGAAAGGCGCAGCGCTGGAGGCGCGGCTGCTGGCGCTGCTCGATCAGGTGCGGCTGCCGCGCGATGCGCTGGACCGGTTCCCGCACGAATTCTCCGGCGGCCAGCGCCAACGCATCGGCATCGCGCGCGCGCTGGCGCCGGAGCCGGATCTGATCGTCTGCGACGAAGCGGTCTCCGCGCTGGACGTCTCGGTGAAGGCGCAGATCGTCAACCTGCTGGCCGAGTTGCAGGACGCGCTGGGGCTGGCGCTGCTGTTCATCAGCCACGATCTCGCGATCGTCGAACATCTGACGCATCGCGTCGCGGTGATGTATCTCGGCAAGCTGGTGGAGGTGGCGGACCGACGCACGCTGTTCGCCACGCCCCGCCACCCCTACACGCGCGCGCTGCTATCGGCGGTGCCGGTGCCGGACCCGACCGCGAAACGCGCGCGGATGATCCTCACCGGCGACGTGCCCAGCCCGATCCACCCGCCACCCGGCTGCCATTTCCACACCCGCTGCCCGTTCGTGTTCGACCGCTGCCGGGTCGAGCCGCCGGTGCTGCGCGAGCTGGCGCCGGGCCAAGCGGTCGCCTGCCACCTTGAAGCCGGACCGGCTCAGGCTTTGAGCGGGGCGTAGAACTGGCACCAGCCCCGCGGGCTGATCGCGCCGGCGACGATCTGGCAGGTGCCGTCTTCCATCATCCCCGGCCCCATCGTCGCGCCCATCATGCCCTTACCGGGCGCGCCGCCCTTGGCGATGTAGAAGCGGCAATGCCCGCACATGTTTCCGGCCTTCGGATGATCCTGGTAGTGCGCGGCCGTCTTGGCGGCCTTGGTCGGCGCGTCCGCCGCGGCCGCCACGGCGGGCAGGATCGGCAACGCAGCGCCGGCCAGCGCAAGCAGCAGCAGACGGCGGCGATCGGGCGCGTCGGGGGAACAGGACATCGGGGGCTCCGTTTCATACCGCGGAATGCGGCGGGCGGGATTCTCCCCCGCGCCGCGGGACCGGCACTGATCCGGATCAATCGCGCTCGATTCGGCCGATTCTAGGCTTGACCGACCGGCTTGCGTCCCCACCTATCGCCTTTCGCGGCCGATGGCATCGAGGGCCATGGAATACAGCCTGACCCACCGGTTCCGCCTCACTCCGGCGCCTCCCGTGCTGGAGGTTGCCCAGGCGCGCTATGCGGCCAGGGCGTTCGGGGAAGCGCGTGCCCTGTGCGAGCAGGCGCTGGCAGCGCAGCCGGACGACGTCGCGGCGCTGCATCTGCTGGGCGTGATCCTGACCGAATCCGGCGCCCCGGCGGAAGCGATCGCGCCGCTGGAAAGAGCCGCCCTGCTATGTGCCGATGACGGTCGCATCCGTTACCATCAGGGCAATGCGTTGCTGGCGTTGGAACGCAACCAGGACGCAGTCACCGCCTATGCCCAGGCGACCGCGCTGGACCCGACGCTGGCGGATGCGCACAACAACCGCGGCAACGCGCTGCGTCGGCTGGGGGCGGATCTGGCGGCGCTGGATGCGTATCGCGCCGCGCTCGGCGCCCGCCCGGGCTTCGCTCCGGCGCTTTACAACATGGGGCTGGGGCTGGCCCGGTTGGACGAGTTCGCCGCCGCGATCGACTGCTACCGCGCGATCCTGGCCGTCCCACCGGGACCGGGGGAAGCGGAGAAGCGCCCGCTGGTGCTGGAATCGCTGGCCGCCGCGCTGGTGGAACGTTCCGATCACGAAGCAGCACTGGCGGTGGGGCGCGCCTGGCTGGCGCTGGCCCCCGGAGCCGCGCGCGCCGAGTGGAACATGAGCCTGTCGCTGCTCGCCCTGGAGCGCTACGCCGAAGCCTGGCCGCTATATGAACGCCGTTGGGAGATCGAGGGATTCCGCGATGCGGCCGAGCGTGACCAGCCGCTGCCGGTGATCCCGGACCTTGCCGCCTGCGCCGGCCGGCACGTGCTGATCCGGCGCGAACAGGGGCGCGGCGACGTGCTGCATTTCATCCGCTATGCCGCGCTGCTGGCCGCCCATGCCGGCGCGGTCAGCCTGAGCACCTATGCCGATCAGGTGACGCTGCTGTCGCGGATGCCGGCCCTGACCAGCGTGATCGCGGAAGACGAAGCGGAGCCGGAGCATGATCTGACCGTCTCGCTGCTGAGCCTGCCGCTGATGTTTGCCACCACCGTGGCGACGATCCCGGCCGCGATCCCGTATCTGACGCCCGATCCGGCCGCGGTCGCGCGCTGGCGGACGCGGCTTCCGGCGGGGCCGAACATCGGCTTGTGCTGGTGGGGATCGCGCCATTCGCGGCGCAGCTCGATCCCGCTGCCCGATCTGGCGCCGCTGCTGGACCTGCCCGGTGCGGGCTTCCACGCGCTGCAGATCGAGATGACCAACGAACACCGCGTCTGGGCCGAACGCGACGGGCGCATCGCGCTGCACGATGCGGAACTGCCCGATTTCGATGCCACCGCCTCCCTGATCGCCGCGCTCGACCTGGTGGTGACGGTCGATACCGCGGTCGCGCATCTGGCCGGCGCGCTGGGCCGCCCGGTGTGGATCCTGCTGCGCGACAGTCCCGACTGGCGCTGGATGCAGGATCGCGCGGACAGTCCGTGGTATCCCACGGCGCGGCTGTTCCGTCAGGGACCGGACCGGGACTGGGCGCCGGTGGTGGCCGAGCTGCGCGCCGCGCTGGCCGCTTACGCCGCGTGAGCGCCGCGCAATGCGTTGTTGGGGCGGTGATCGCCGCCGAGCCAGCGCGACAGCTCGGCATGGGCATCGGCGCGGCGCGCCGCCGCGATCGCATCGGCGTCCGGCGGATCCACGGTGAACTCCACGATCAGCCCGTCCGGGGAGGTCGCGTAGCACGATCGGCAATAGCCGTGATCGGTCTCACGCACCGGATCGCCGGCCGCGTGCAGGCGGGCGACGATGGCGGTGTAGGTCTCGTCATCGACCTTGAAGGCGATGTGGTCGAAACTGCGAACCCGTGGCGGCGTATCGGTGACGCAAAGCCGGTGCACCGCGGGATCGGCGAACTGGAAGAACGCCAGCGCGCCGCCATCGGCCAGCGCGAAGAACGTATGGCACATCGGCGTGGGGACCCCGGTCAGCGGATGGCGCGGGGTTTCGCACCAGGTCGCGACCAGAGGCAGGCCCAGCGTGTCTTCGAAGAAGCGGCGATTGGTTTCCTGGTCGGCCACGACATAGGCGTGGTGATGCAGGCGTTCGGGCAGGCGGGGCAAGGGGGGCATGTTGGTTTCCTCCGCTATAGCGGCAGCGCCAGCAGGGTGTCGAAGCGGGCGCTGTCACAGACCACGATGCGTTCGCCATAGCACGGCGCCGGGTCCAGCCGCACCAGATCCAGACAGATACCGGTCGCAAACAGATCGGTACGGCCGTCGCGCAGGATGCGCGCGACCAGGAACGGGGTTTCGGCACGGACGCCATCGGCGGTGACGGCGCGGATCAGCGGCATCCCCAGGATGTGGCGATACGCCTGCCGTTCATAGATATTCGCCCGCCGCAGGGCGGCGACGCGATCGGCCAGCATCGCCCGGCCATCCGCCCAGACCACGCCGGCGGACAGGCCGGCGCGGTGGTTTTCCGCGGTGGTGATGACGTAGCGGCAAGGATCGGCGAAGAATCCCGGCCAGTCTTCCAGCCGGTCGGAATCGATCGCGTCGGCATAGGCGGCGTTGAGTGCGGCGAGGCGGAACAGCAGATCGGCGCTCATAGTCCCATCACCGCGCGCCAATGTTTCCAGAAACCGCGCACCGAGGATTCGGTGGCCCGCGTTTCCTGGCTATCGGCGTCCGCCCCGCCCATTTCGATCACCGATTGCGCAGCGGCGGCGGCGGCCGCGCCGCGCTGGACGAAACCGCCGACGCAGCCGTCTTCCATCGAAACGAACCCGGCCGGCCCCACCAGATTGCCCTGGCGCAGACGCATGCGGCGCAGCTCGGGCGCATCGTCGGTGAAGCCGAGCAGGGTCCAGTTCAGATCCGTCTCGGCCACCCCCTTCGGCAATACCTGGCGCACGGCGACCGAGTTATGGATCTGCTGGAGGATGAAACCGGGAAAGATGCTGAGTATCTGCAACTGGATATCATCGCCCCATTCGTCGGCCGTTTCCAGCAGGCGCGGATCGGCCAGGCGGAACTGCGCGTCGTCGGACCGCATCCCCTGATAGCTGGAATCCGGCGCCTGCTTCGCCATTCTGGTGGCCGAGGCGTGATGGCCGCCGCTGGCGCTGACGATCACGCCGCCGCCCTGGCTGAGGCGGGTGATGCGGAACGTGGCGAAGAACAGATGCAACAGGCTGGCGTGATAGGTGTCCTTCACGTTCTCGACATACAGCTTCCAGTTGTTCGGCAGGGCCTGGGTGTAGCGGCCGATCACCTCCACCGGGCGGCGCAGGACGCGGCGGACGCGGGCGGCGATCTCCGGGCCGATCCAGGTTTCCACATCGGGCAGATCCGGGTCCAGCGTGGCGAAGACCAGGCCGCAGAACACATCCACCCGGGCGCGGCGCGGGCCGTGGTCGCGCAGGCAGAAACTGTCGGGCATCCCCCCCTGGCCGTTGATGCCGCGGCCGAACGCGACGGATTGCGGCACGCCGCGCAGATCGTAGCGCCAGGCGTGATAGACGCAGGTGAAATCCTTGGCGCCCCGCCCGGCGGTATCAAGGCAGATCAGCGCGCCGCGATGGGCGCAGCGATTTTCGAACGCGGCGACGGCGCCGGTTTCGGTGCGTACCACGACCACCGGCATCCGACCCAGATAGGTGGTGCGCCAGTCGCCGGGTTCGGGGAGTTCGGCTTCCAGGCAGAGATAGTTCCAGACCGGACCCTGGAACAGGCGGTGCTGCTCGGCATCCGCCAGCTCGGGGTCCTGATAGACCCAGTAGGGAACGCGGGTGAGGCCGGGCTGCCAGGGCGGGGGGTTCTGCATGAGGTTGTGGCTCCGCGGGGAGCGTGCCCGCGCGGGGCGGAGGGTGCAAGCGGGCGGCCCGGGGGGCGTATTCCCGAGTGGGAATGTCCCGGTTATGCCCGGTCTGCGGCTGTGACGGCCGATCGGCGCCGCCGGGGGGCTTGGCCGCCGGGAAGCTGCGCCGCGCCAGGCCTTTTTCCAGGTTTCCGCCGGATCTTAACGGGGGATTAGGCTTTCCGCCCTACAACCACGTTCCCCCGCTCCCCCCGGTGCCCCACCAAGTGCCCACCGCCATCTCATGTCCCGGTCCGGTCGCCTACCTCGCCGCCATCGTCCGGGTGGTGGTGGGCGGCTTCCGCGACCAGATCGGCGTGGCCTTGCCGCCCGGGGAATTGCTGGAGGCGATCTGGCGGCGGGTGCAGCGCCTGGCCGCCCAGTTGCTCTGGCTGGGGGCCACCGACCCGCCCGGCCCCGCGCGGCCCGCCGCCGCCACCACGCCCGGCGCGCCGCCCGAAACCGCCGAGGAAGTCGCCGCCAAACCCCCCATGGGCCCTCCCGCGCCACGCGCGGACCGCACGCCCGATCCGCTCACCTTCTGCCGGGCGGCGCATCAGCATGGCTGGCTGATCTGCATGTTGCCCAATCTCCACACCGCCGCCGATGCGTTCGAGCAATTCCTGCTTGGCCCCGGCCCCGATCGGCTGATGGCCGCCGATCCGCGCTACGCCGGCCTGCTGCATCGGCTGGGCTGGATGCTGGGGGTGAACCCGGATTTGCTGCCGCCGCCGCATTTGCCGGAGCCGCCGCCGGGTCCGCTCGCGCCCACCGATCTGCGCCCGGCCCCGCCCGGCTACCCGCGCACGCTGCGCGTGAACCAGTTGGCGTATGAGATGCTGGAAGCACGCCAGCGCGCCGACGCCGAACGCGCCCTGGACCTGGCCGCGAAAAACGCCTGAGCGGGGAATGGAAAACGCGCGTCCATATCGTTACGATATAGGAACGATACCTAGTCCTGGCGGGTTGCCGCCGTGTGCGGGCCGATCCGCTACGCCGCGGCTGCGTCCGGACGGTGCGGGCGGATGGTCCGGGCGAGCAGCGGCCCGATCGCGCGTTCGGCGCGCCTGAGGTCGTAGCGCGCTTGCAGGCTCATCCAGAACTCCGGCGTGGTGGCGAAATAGGCGGCCAGCCGCAGCGCGGTATCGGCGGTGATGGCGCGGGTGGCGTGGACGATGCCGTTGATCCGCGCGACGGGCACGTCAAGATCGCGCGCGAGCTTGTTCTGGCTGAGCGCGAGCGGGCGCATGAACTCCTCCAGCAGGATTTCGCCGGGGGGGATGGGGTCGAGCCGGTGGGGCATGGTGGCGGGTCCTCGGCGGGGGTTCAGTGATGATAGTCCACGATTTCGACATCCTCGGCACCGCTGTCGGTCCAGCGGAAGCAGAGGCGCCATTGGTCGTTGATCCGGAT
>DAHWDR010000170.1:0-6902 GCA_027330745.1 Acetobacteraceae bacterium
AACGCCTCGTGCCACAGCGCGAACGGCGCCAGCGCGTCGGTCCGCGCCCACACCGCCTCACCCACGTCCGAACCGGCGCGCGGCTCGCCCGTTTCCCAGCGCGCTGCGAAGTCAATAATGGTGTAATGATACCGCAGACGCCCATCCGGATCGGGGCGGATATTATCTACCACCGCGGCCAGATGCAGCGGGCCGACGGTCACGCCGGTCTCCTCCATCAGTTCGCGGCGCGCGGCCTGTTCCACCGTCTCACCCAGCTCCTGCGCACCGCCAGGCAGGCTCCAGCTGCCAATATTCGGGGCTTTGGCGCGGCGGATCAGCAGGACCTGGTCTGATTTCAGAACGATCACGCCGATCCCCACGATCGGGCGAGCGGGGAACTCCCGCCCGGTCTCCGCCGTCATGCCCTGCCTCCGCGCTTCCCGGACCACCATCCTGGACCAGCGGCGGCGCCGCGGGAAGGGTGCGGTTGACGCCGGCGCGCGGGCGGGATCAGGCTGCGCGCGACACTCCCGGGGGGATGTGACATGAAGCTGAACCTGCGCCCGCTGCACGATCTGTTCGCCGCCGAGGCCACCGGGGTTTCGCTCGCCGTGCCGCCGGATGCGGCGACGCTGGCCGCGATCGTCGCCGCGATGGATCGCTACGCGGTCCTGGTGTTCCCGCAACAGGACCTGACCGACGCGCAGCAGATCGCGTTCAGCGAACGCCTCGGCCCGCTGGAGACCACGGTCAAGGCCTATCGCCCCGGCCACCGCGCCCGGCTCGACCTGCATCTGTCCGACGTGTCCAATCTGGACGAAAACAACCATGTCATCGGCGCCGACGACCGGCGGCGGATGAACGGGCTCGGCAACCGGCTGTGGCACACGGACAGTTCCTTCAAGGCGATCCCGGCGCGCTACTCGTTGCTGGCGGCGCACGCGATTCCGCCGGAGGGGGGAGACACCGAGTTCGCCGATCTGCGCGCCGCCTGGGACGCGCTGCCGGCGGCGATGCAGACCCGCGTGGCACCGCTGATCGCGGAACATTCCCTGCTGACCTCGCGCGCCACGATCGGCTTCACCGATTTCTCGCCCGAGGAGACGGCGCGGCTGCAACCGGTGCCGCAGCGCCTGGTGCGGACCCAGCCGGGATCGGGGCGGCGCAGCCTCTATCTGGCCTCCCACGCCGGTGCGATCCGCGGGATGCCGTTGCCCGAGGCGCGGGTGCTGCTGCTCGATCTGATGGAGCACGCGACGCAACGGCGCTTTGTCTATACGCATCGGTGGCGGCAGCATGATCTGGTCATCTGGGACGATCGCTGCACGCTGCACCGGGCGCGGCCGTACGACATGACGGTACCGCGCGATATGCGACGGACGACGGTGTCGGACGAACGCTCGACCCTGGATCAGGCGGCGTAGCGCGCACCAGCGCCCGCGTATCGAAGCCGGTTCCCACCACGCGCCAGCCTGGGCCTGCGAAGGCGGCGCGCAGGCGCGGCAAGGTGGCGCGGCTGGCGCGATCCACCCCGATCAGCGCCAGGATCACGCGGTCGGACCCGGCGGCCAGCGCGCGCGGGTCCGATCCCGGCCCGACCAGCCGGACCCGCAGCCAGCCGGGTGCCTCGGCCAGAAACGGGCCGACCACGCCCACGCCGTCATTGCCGCGCGGTAGCAGCACCAGCCCGCCCCGTCCCGCCAGGCGCGCGGCGGCGGCGGCGGCGGCGCGCGCCGGCTGCATCGTTTCCGCCCGCGCCAACAGGCCCCACACCGCCAGCGCCTGCACCAGCGCCACCACGCCGCCGGCGGCCCACGCCGCCGGGCGCGGCAGCCGGGCCAGCGCGCCGGCCAGCAGCAGCGCCACGAACGGCGTGGCGAAGGCGAGGTAGCGCAGTTCGATCGGCGTGGAATCGCTCACCAGCCCCAGCACGAGCAGCCCCGCGGCCGGCGCCAGCGCCCCCGCGCCCAACACCGGACGGGCCGCAGCGGCGCCGATGCGCCGCCAGCGCGCCAGGATCAGCCCGGCCATCCCCGCCGCCAGCGCGGCCACTCCCAGACCCACCGACAACCGCATCCAGCCCGCCGGCACATACAGGGGCAGGCCGCCGAAGCTTGCGCCGGCGGCGTCGCGCAGCAGCCGGAGCAGCGCCGCGCCCGGGTGGAACGGCGGGAACTGCCCGGCGCGGCTGTTGCGCTGCGCCAGCAGGAACCACAGCCCCCCCGGCAGCCACGGCAGCATCCCGCCCAACACCCAGCCGGCCCGTTGCCGGCGGCCGCGGCACAGCGTCCCGATCACCACCGCCGCACCCAGGAAGGCGGCCAGGTAGTTGGTGAAACTCGCCGCCCCCAGGGCCAACCCGGCGGCCGCCGCGCGGATGCGCCCGGGGCCGAGCGCAAGCCAGACGCCCGCCAGTGCCAGCGCCTCGGCCAGCGCGAAATTGCGCGCGATCGCGCCGGTATAGGTGAAGCCGTAGCAGCCCAGGGTGAACGCCATCGCCGGAACCGAGGGGATCGCGGCGGTCCGGGCGATCGCGCCGACCAGCACCAGCGCGACCAGCGCGGCCAGGACCGACAGCAACCGCGCCGCGAACAATCCCGGCCCGACCGCGCGGCGCCACGCCCCCAGCGCCCAGAAATAGAGCGGCGGGTGCACGTCGGTGGCGCGCAGTTCGCGCGCGATTCGGACCAGCCCGGCATGGCCGGCGGCGATGCGGTGTTCCAGCCGTGCCTGGAACACGCCATCCGGCCAGGCCGGGCGCGGCATGCCGGCGGTGACGAACAGGCTATACGCCTCGTCATACTCGGCCCCGCGCCGCCGGGCCGCGCCGGTCAGGACCAGGGCCGCGAGCAGCACGACCAGCGCGGGACGCAGGGCGGGAGGGAACGTCACCCCCCGGAGCTTGGCGCCAAGGGGTTGAGAATGGATTATCGCCTGCCCTGAAGGACCTCGCCCATGACCGACCCCATCCCGCCGCTGCTGACCGCGTTGCGCGCCGCCCTTGGCCCCGCCGCGGTCCTGGACGATCCGGCCGACACCGCCGCCTATGTCGAGGACTGGCGGCGGCTCTATCGCGGCGCCACGCCGGCGGTGATCCGCCCGGCCGATGCGGCGGGGGTGGCCGAAGCGGTGCGGCTTTGCGCGCAGGCGAGGGTGGCGATCGTGCCGCAAGGCGGGAACACCTCGATGGTGGGGGGTGCGACGCCGGATGCCTCGGGCCGGCAGATCGTACTCAGCCTGGCGCGGCTCAATCGCGTGCGCGCCGTCGATCCGCGCGACCTGACCATGACCGTGGAAGCCGGGGTGACGCTGAAAGCGGCGCAGATGGCGGCGGCAGAGGCGGGGTGTCTGCTGGGGCTTTCCATCTCCTCGGAAGGCTCGGCGCAGATCGGCGGCGTGCTGGCGACCAATGCCGGCGGCAACAACACGGTGCGCTTCGGCAACGCGCGCGATCTGGTGCTGGGGCTGGAGGTGGTGCTGGCGGACGGGACGCTGTGGCACGGGCTGCGCCGGTTGCGCAAGGACAATACCGGGTATGCGCTGCGGCAGTTGTTCGTGGGGTCCGAGGGCACGCTGGGCGTGATCACCGCCGCCGTCCTGAAGCTTGCCCCGCGGGCGCGTGAGGTGGCGGTGGCGCTGTGCGCCGCGGCCTCCCCCGACGCGGCGCTGGCGCTGTTCGGGCGGTTTCAGGCGCATGATCCCGGGGCGGTGATGGCGTTCGAATACATGTCGGGGCAGGGGATGGGTTTCGTACTCCGGCACATCCCGGGTGCCGTGCTGCCGCTGGCCGCGCCGGCCGATCATTACGTCCTGGTGGAACTGGCCTCGCCCCGCGCCGACGCCGGCTTGCGCGCGGGCATGGAGCGGGTTCTGGAAGCGGCGCTGGAATCCGGCGAGATCACCGACGCCGCGCTGGCGGAATCGGATGCGCAACGTGCTGCGATCTGGAAGCTGCGCGAGGAACATTCGGAAGCGCAGAAGCGCGAGGGCGCGTCGGTGAAGAACGACGTTTCGGTGCCGGTCTCGGCGGTTCCGGCCTTCATCGCGGAAGCAACCGCCGCCTGCCGGGCGCTGATCCCCGGGGTACGCGTGGTGCCGTTCGGCCATCTGGGCGATGGCAACATCCATTTCAACCTGGAACAGCCGGAGGGCGGGGACGGCGCGGCGTTCCTGGCCTGCGATCACGCGATCATGGACTGCGTCAACGACGTGGTGCGTCGCTTCGACGGGAGTTTCTCGGCCGAGCACGGGGTGGGGCAGCTCAAGCCCTACATGATGCCGGAATGGCGCGGCGGCGCGGAGCTGGCGGCGATGCGCGCGATCAAGGCGGCGCTGGATCCGCACGGGCTGCTGAACCCGGGGAAGGTGCTGCCGTAGCGCGGCGGGCCGATCGGTCCGGACCGCTCACTCCCCCGCGCCGCGAGGGGAAAAGCCATTCCGAGCGCGGCGGCGTTGCGTCGCTGCGGGGTCAGCCCGCGGGAAGATCGCTGTTGAGGATGTCGGCGGCGGCCTGCCAGACACCGTCGATGCGCTTCCAGACCACAACGTATTTACCGCGATCCTCCACCCGGGCCGCGCCGGCACGGTCGAACCCGAGCGCGTAAGTGCCGATCTCGAACGCCAGATCGCCGCTTGCCGCGGCTTCGATATGGGTCGGGCCGAAGCTCAGCGTGGCGCCGGGCAGCGACAGCAGATGGCCCCACAGGGCCGCGACCGCGGTGCGGCCCTCGGCGATCGGGGCGTTGGGCACCATGAAGCGCCCGTCCGACGTGTAGAACCCGGCAATGGCTGCGGTGTCCTTGCGGGCAACAGCGGTGAGCCAGGCGGGGATTACGGCGCGGATCTCGCGGTCGGCGGCAGCTGAGGCATCGGTCATGATGGATCTCCTGTTCCTGCCGGCGCCCACCCGGCACGCTGATACGAACAGGTTGAGGGGCGCCATCAACGCCCGCATCGTTCATTCGGATGATGTTGTACGGTTTAGTCCGTGCTATCCGGCCGGTTCCTTAACACAGAAAGAGGTCCGGACATGACCGCAAGACATTCCATCCTGGCCCTGGTCCTTGCTGCCGCCGCAACGTCCTGCGCGCCGCCACCGCCGCTGCCGCCGGCGATCCCGATCGCAGGCACGAACGACATTGTCGGAAACTGGCACGGGACTGTGTTAGTCAAAGGCGCCGCCTATAGCGGAACGATAACGATTGGGGCGAATGGAACCTGGGCCAGCGAAACCGGCGCCTTCCACTCCCATGGGACCTATCGGCTGGCCCATGGGGGGGCATCCTGGCATTCGATGACGACGGGCGCGACCGGAACCTGGACCTTGCGGAAGGTCAAAGGGAAGACGGAACTGTATGGTCAGGGTAGCAACGACGTCACGTTCGTGGACACCCGCGCTGACTGATCCGCCGCGGCTGGCAGGGTGGCGAGCAGGCGCACCAACTCCGCCTGGCGGCTGGTGCCGGTCTTGTCGAACAGCGCGCGCAACTGACTGCGGACGGTGGGCATGCGCACGCCGCGGGCAGCTGCGATGGCATCCAGCCGCGCCCCACCGGCCAGGGCGGAGGCCAGTTCGGCCTCGGCCCCGGTGAAGCCGAAGGCGGCGCGCAAGGGGGCTGGGTCCAACCGCCGGGCGGCGAGCGGGGCGAGCGTCAGCAGGGCCAGGCGCTGGGCCGGTACCTCGGGGAGGCCGGCGTGGCGATCCAGCGGGGTGACCGTGGCGCCGAGGCCGGCCCCGGTTTCGTCGTGCAGGATCAGGCTGCTGGCGGGGCCGGGGTTGGCGCCGGGCGCGGCCTCGATCGCGCGGCGCAGTGCGGCGAGAAGGGCGGCGGTTTCGCCGGGCGTCGCGGCGGCCAGACGCTGCTGGCGTTGGCGGAGGCTGGTGCTGCTGGCGAGCAGTGCCTCGGCGGTGCGGTTGGCGTAGCGAACGCGGCCCTGGGCGTCGGCGGCGATGACGGCCTGGGGCAGCGCGTCGAGGAGGGACTGGCTGAGCGTCGCCTGGGCACGGGCGGCGCAAAGCTTCTGGTCGAGACTCAGGGCGCCGCGGAGATGCGGCAGAAGGCGGCCAAGCAGGCCCTTTTCTCGCGTTCCGAATGGGCCCTGATCCGCGGTGCGCATGACGGCGACCGAGGTCAGGATGCGGCCACTTGAACTGAAGTTCGTGCCGAGGAGGTAGCGGCGCTCGAGCGGGAGGCAGTAATCGTTGAAATATTCATCCCGCGTGACGAAGTCACCGTTCAGGTGTTCGTTGCATGCCAGAATGTATCCGAGGGGCTGCGAGGCCAGTATTTTTCGCCTTGGATTGATCCGGTGGTAGTAGTCCCAATCCTGGTCCGTTCGCGCGAAGCTATGAGCGCCGTAGGAACTCTCGCGGCGCTGCGCCACGCTATCCCAGCTGAATAGATGTGCGGTCATTGCTCCGAACAGGGGTTCGAGTGCGTCGAGGGTCGCGGGCCAGGCCTCAGGCGTGCCGGCGGCTTCGTAAAGCCGCGCGACGGCGGCGCTGAAGAGGTCGTCCGGGTACGGTTGGGTGCGCATGGCGGGGCCCCCGAGGCCGGCATGTCAGGATCGAACCACACTACAGAATATTTTAGGCGTGTCATATGAATTGATAATATGAGGCGGCCCCAGTCCTTCAGACAGCCGGACGACCATGCCAAGCAAAATCCCGATGTGAAAGTCAGGCGTCCAGCCTGTCCGTGTCCGGGTGCGCCATTGGTTTGCGCAACCGACTGCTTGTCCCCCCGCTTGCCCGGCCCGCCCCCGGGCCGCACACTCCCCGCCGTCACAAGGGGGAAACAACCATGTCCGCCGCTACCGCCCGTTTTGCTGGTCTCACGCCGCTGCTCGCGCCACGCTCCGTCGCCATCATCGGCGCTTCCAACGACGCGACCCGCATCGGCGGCCGGCCGATCGCCTTC
>DAHWDR010000186.1:0-5661 GCA_027330745.1 Acetobacteraceae bacterium
CCCAGATCATGCGTCACCAGCACCACCGCGATCCGGTACTGCGCCACCAGGCGGCGCAGCAGGTCCAGCAGCCGGGCTTGCACCGACACGTCCAGCCCGCCGGTCGGCTCGTCCATGAACAGCAGCCGCGGATGCGTCACCAGCGCGCGGGCGATCTGCAACCGCTGGCGCATCCCGCCCGAGAACCGCAACGGCGGATCGTCGATCCGCGCGGGATCGATCTCCACCTGCGCCAGCCAGTCGGACGCGGTGGCGCGGATCGATCCGTAATGGCGGCCGCCGGCGGCCATCAGGCGTTCGCCGATATTGCCGCCGGCGCTGATGCCCATGCGCAGACTTTCGCGCGGGTCCTGATGGACGAAACCCCAGTCGGAGCGATGCAGCCGACGCAGCAGCGGCGCATCCATCGCGTGGATTTCGGTGCGCGCGCCGGTTTCGTCGCGATACAGCACCGTGCCGTGATCCGGCCGGCGCCGTCCCGACAATATTTCCAGCAGGCTGGTCTTGCCGGAGCCGGACTCGCCCACCACCGCCAGCACTTCGCCGGGCCAGAGCTCCAGATCCACGCCGTCCAGCGCCCTGATCGGCCCGTATGCGAGCGCCAGGCCGTGGGCGGACAACAGCGGGGTTTCGGTCATGGGGTCCCCGCGACGCGGCCGGCGCAGTAATCGGTATCGGAACAGACGAAGATCCGCCCGCCGCGATCGTCGGTCAGGACTTCGTCCAGATAGGACGCGCGCGCCCCGCACAACGCGCAGGCGGCATCGGCGCGATGGGGACGGAACGGATGGTCCTCGAAATCCAGCGAGCGCACATCGGTATAGGGCGGGATCGCGTAGATGCGCTTTTCCCGTCCGGCGCCGAACAGCTGCAACGCCGGCATCCGATGCAGCTTCGGATTGTCGAATGCCGGGATCGGGCTGGGCGAGGTCAAATAGCGCCGGTTCACCATCACCGGATAGTCGTAGCTGATCGCAACCTGACCCAGTCGCGCGATGTCTTCGTACAGGCGGACATGCATTGCGCCGTATTCCGCCATCGCGTGGAGCCGGCGCGCTTCGGCCCGCGACGGTTCCAGGCGATACAGCGGCTCCGGCTGCGGCACCTGATAGACCAGAATCTGCCGCTCCGTCAGCTTGGTTTCTGGAATCCGGTGGCGCGTCTGGATCACGCTGGCGTCCGCCGTGCGCGTGGTGGTACGCACCCCGGCGGTGGCGGCGAAGAAGCGGCGGATGGAAACGGCGTTGGTGGTATCGTCGGCGCCCTGGTCGATCACTTTCAGCACATCCGCCGCGCCCAGGATCGCGGCGGTGACCTGGATTCCGCCCGTGCCCCAGCCATAGGGCAGCGGCATCTCGCGGCCGCCGAACGGCACCTGATGGCCCGGGATCGCGACGCCCTTCAGGATCGCGCGGCGGATCATGCGTTTGGTCTGCTCGTCCAGATAGGCGAAATTATAGCCCTTCATGCAGCCGCCTCCGGGGTGGCCGCGAATGCCGCCGCGCGCAACCGGCGCACCGCCTCGGCCTCGGACTGGAAATCGACGTAATGCGGCAGTTTGAGATGTTCCACGAAGCCGGTGGCCTCGATGTTGTCGGCGTGCGCCAGCACGAACTCGGCGTTCTGCGCCGGGGCGATCACGTCCTCGCCCAGCTCCGGGGCTTGCATGGCGCGGTCCAGCAACGCCATCGCCATCGCGCGCCGGTCGGCCTGGCCGAATGCCAGCCCGTAGCCCGCCGTGAAACAGGCCGGTTCCGTCTTCGTGCCGTGAAACTGGTTCACCATCTGGCATTCGGTCAGCACGATCTCGCCGATATCGATCGGGAACCCGAGTTCGTCCGGCTCGATCTCGACCGACACCGCGCCCATGCGGATCTCGCCCGCGAACGGGTGGCTGCCGCCATAGCCGCGCTGGGTCGAATAGCCCATGCCGAGCAGGAACCCCTCATCGCCGCGTGCCAGGGCCTGCAAGCGTGCATCGCGCGGGGCCGGATGCAGCACCGGCGCGCGGGTGAGGTCGGAGGGTTCGGCGGCGCCGGCGGGTTCGGGACGCAGCAGCCCTTCGGCCGCCAGCAATTCGGACACCCGCGTAATCGGGGCGGTTTCCGGTGCGGCGGTCGGCGCCGGCGGCGGCGCCGCGGGGTCCAGCAGCGAGAAATCCAGCAGCCGATGCGTGTAATCCGTGGTCGGCCCCAGCACCTGCCCGCCGGGAACGTCCTTGAAAATCGCCGAGATGCGCCGCCGGATCGCCATCGCTGCGGTGTCCAGCGGGCGCGAGACACCGAAGCGCGGCAAGGTGGTGCGGAACGCGCGCAGCAGGAACGCGGCCTCGATCAGATCGCCTTCGGCCTGGTTGATCGCCAGTGCCGCCAGCGCCCGGTCATACAGCGAGCCTTCCGCCATCACCCGTTCGACCGCGCGGCCGAGTTGGGCTTCGATCCGCCCCACCTCCAGCGCCGGCTGCGCAAGGTCGCCACGCCGCGCCTCGGCGCGCCAGGCATGGGCGGCATCGATCGCGCGTTCGCCGCCTTTGACCGCAACATAGGCCATCAGAGTGCCTCCACCACGACGGAACGCGGCAATGCGAGCAGTTGCGCGCCGGCGCACAGGAACAGATCGACCCCGCGCGGGAACAGCGCGTGGTTGTCGCGCCAGAAGGTCACGAAATCCGCCGGCAGGCCGCGCGCGGCGAAGCTGGCGGGTGCTGCAAGCCCGGGGCCGATCAGGCGATAGCGCGTGCCTTCGTGCAGTGCCGCAACCGGCAGGATCACGCTGGCGCCGTCCTGCGGCGCCTCGTCGCTTCCCGTGGCCAGGCCCGGGAGCGGGGGCAGGCTGGCCGCGACCACGAACCCGGCCGCGCCGAGCGGGGCGAACGAAGCGCCGGTGTGGAACCGCACCCAATCGCGCGCGGGGACGAAGGCGGGGTCCAGCCAGAGCGGCGTTTCGGCATCGGCCAGGGTCAGCAGCAATGCCCCGGCGGCTTGCGGCAAGGGCGCGGGGACCAGCAGCGTCGCGGCCGGTGTGACCACCTGGCCGGGATGGGACAGGGCGTGCAGCACGGCGCGAAACGCGGCCTGCGCGTCGGCGACGGGGTCGGCGAAGCCCGGCAGGTCGGGGACCGCGTTCATCCGCGCATCGTCTGCAAAGTGAAGAACGCAACTTTGGTGGCCGCGGCCCTGGCGGCGATGGCGGCACGGACGGCGGCCTGGGCCTCGGCCAGCGGGGCAATCAGCGCGCGGCTCAGCGTGGCTTGCCAGTCCGGGTGCTGCAACAGCGCGTCGGCCAACGCGGCGAGTTCGGCGTGGCGGGCGTCGCGGCCGGGGATCGTGGCGTGACCGACGAGGCTGCCGCCCCGGTCGGCGTCCAGGCGCAGGGTGCAGCGTGTCACCGTCATCTCGCCCAGGTTGAATGGGGCGCCGGTGCCGCCCGCGCGCCCGCGCAGCATCACCAGACCGGTCTCGGGGCCGCGCAGGATGCGCCAGGCGGGCAGGGCGGCCGGCGCGGGCAGCGCCGCGGCCAGGGCAGCGGCGTCGGCGCGGGCCAGCACGGCGATCCATTCCTGGCGTTGCGTGGGGGGGGATGACATGTCTAGACAAGTAGGGGGTGACGCCGCGCGGTGTCAAGCGGCGACATCGCGCTGCCGTGCCGGCCCGGTTTGGCGTCCCGCCGGGTCCCGGCCTAACCTTGCCGCAAATCTCGGAGGATCCGCCGTCCATGTCCGCCACCATGTCCCGCACCGTCGCCCGCCTGCTCGCCGAGACGCTTCAGGCGCACGACGTCGATCACATTTTCTGCGTTCCCGGCGAGAGCTATATCGGCCTCACCAACGCGCTCTCGGACATGAACGCGATCCAGCTGATCGTCTGCCGCCACGAGGCGGGGGCCGCGTTCATGGCGGTGGCCGATGGACGCCTGCGCCCACGCGCCGGGGTGGCGATGGTCTCGCGCGGGCCGGGTCTGTCCAACGCGATGGTGGCGATCCATTCCGCCTATCACGACGCCACCCCGCTGGTGGTGCTGGTAGGCCAGGTGGAGCGGGCCGATTTCGGCCGGATGGCATTGCAGGAACAGAACTACAGTAAATTTCTGGCCGATGTGACCAAGGCGGTGATCGAGGTGAACGAACCCGCCCAGGCCTCGGAGGGCCTGGCCCGCGCGTTCCATCTGGCCGAGGCCGGCACGCCCGGGCCGGTCGCGGTGATCCTGCCCGAGGACATCTTCGACGAAGCCACCGACGCCGAGGTGAACGCGCCGCGGCCCGCCGCGCTGGCCGGCCCGCGCGGGGCGGATCTGGACCGGCTCGCCGCACTTCTGGCCGCCGCCGAACGTCCGCTGGTGCTGGTGGGCGGCGCGCTCGCCGCCGATGCCGTGACCGATCCGGCCGCCACCGACGCGCTGCAACGCCTGGCCGAAATGTGGGTGCTGCCGATCTCGCCCACCCATCGGCGCCCGCAGCTGTTCGACGCCGCGCATCCCAACTACGGCGGCTACATGGGCATCCGCGTCCCGCCAAAGCTGATCGCGGAGATGCAGAAGGCCGATCTGATGGTCGCGCTGGGCGAGCGCATGACCGATACGGTCAGCCAGTCATATCGCTTCCCCGCCGCGCCGGAACCGCAACTGCCGTTCGTCCATGTCTGGCCGGATGCGAATGAGATCGGCCGCGTCTGGCGGCCGGAACTGGGGATCGCCTGCGCGCCGGTGGAAGTGATCCACGCCCTGCTCGCCCGCGGCGCGCCAGCCGGGGCAGAGAAGCGCCGGGCCTGGGTCGCCGGCCTGCATGCGATCCATCGCGCGCTGCTGGAGCCGACCTGGGAGCCGGCACCGGACGGGGTCAATTTCGCCGCCGTGGTCTGCGCCGTGAACCGGCATTTGGCGGCGGATGCCACGGTCACGTCGGACGCAGGTAATTTCGGCTCGTTCATCCATCGCTACATGGCATTCAAGCCGGGGCAGATGTTCCTGTCGTCGGTGGTGGGCGCGATGGGGTCGGGGATGCCGATGGCCGTCGCCGCGGCGCTGCGCCGCCCGGGGACGCAGGTGGTTGCGTTCCTGGGCGATGGCGGGGCGCTGATGATGGGCAACGAGATCGCCACCGCCATGCAATACGGCGTGGCGCCGGTGATGATCATCTCCGATAACGGAATGTACGGCACGATCGGGATGCACACCCATGTGCGCTACCCGGGACGGCCGTTCATGAGCACGATGCGTCTGACCAACCCGGATTTCGCCGCCTGGGCACGCAGTTTCGGCGCCGAGGGAATCACGGTGCGGACCGAAGCCGAGGTTGAACCGGCGATCGCCGAGGCGCTGTCGGTGCGGACCAGGCCGGTGGTGGTGCACTGCCTGACGTCGGCGCTGCAAATGAGCGCCTGGCGCCGCTACGACCGCGGCGAACGCTTGCCGTGAGCCGATGACCAAGACGCGCCGAAAGACGAGGCGTCCGTGGTCGTAGACGATCCAGGAGGGCCCGGAAGCCCCATCGAACCGACACAATCCAGCGATATCATCCGCTGTCACATGGGTTCGAGGCCCTGGGATCGCCTGAGCCGAGGCTTTAGAGGTCGCCGATGAGGCTGACCAGAATCCACAAAAATTTCGCTGCCGCCCGCAGCGGTCCATTCCGACTTGCACCGCATTCCGCCCCCCTCTTCGCCC
>DAHWDR010000197.1:0-3695 GCA_027330745.1 Acetobacteraceae bacterium
CACGCCGGCCGGGACGCATTGCCGCAACGCGCGGGACGGCGGAGACTGCGCCGCGCCGCGCATCCGCACACAGGAGCCTGAGCCGATGGCGATGGAGGTCCGCAAGGAGCACCAGATCCATTTCTGGTACGTGGTCGCCGCCTTGCTCGCGATGGTGCTGATCCAGAATCTGATCGCGCTGGCGCCGAACACCGAGATTCCGTACAGCCAGTACCAGGCGCTGCTGGCCGATCACAAGTTGAAGGATCTGGTGATCGGAACCCATGAAATCACCGGACGCTATGTCGCCGCCGCCAAGGGCAAGCCCGACCGCTTCACCACCTATCGCGTCGATCCCGCCCTGGTCGGGGCGCTGACCAAAGCGGGCGTGGGGTTCTCCGGCGTACCCGGTCCCGGCCCGTTGGCCGCGATCCTGGGCTGGATCGTGCCGGCGGCGGCCTTCGTGTTGTTATGGATGTTCCTGATCCGGCCGATGGCCGGCGGCGCCGGCGGGCTGATGACGGTGGGGCAGAGCAAGGCGCGGATCTATGTCGAGACCGACGTCAAGGTGACCTTCGCCGATGTCGCCGGCGTCGATGAGGCGAAGGACGAGCTGAAAGAGATCGTCACCTTCCTCAAGGACCCGGAACGCTATGGGCGGCTGGGCGCGCATATCCCGAAGGGGATTCTGCTGGTGGGGCCTCCGGGCACCGGCAAGACGCTGCTTGCGCGCGCCGTCGCGGGCGAAGCCGCGGTGCCGTTCTTTTCCATCTCCGGCTCGGAGTTCGTCGAGATGTTCGTGGGCGTGGGCGCGGCGCGCGTGCGCGACCTGTTCGCGAAGGCGCGCGAACAGGCCCCGGCGATCGTGTTCATCGACGAACTGGACGCGCTGGGCCGGATGCGCAGCGGCGGCCCGCAGCAGGGCGGCAATGACGAGAAGGAGCAGACGCTGAACCAGCTGCTGGCCGAGCTGGACGGGTTCGACCCGTCCTCGGGCGTGGTGCTGCTCGGCGCGACCAACCGGCCGGAGATTCTCGACCCGGCGCTGCTCCGCGCCGGACGCTTCGATCGCCAGGTGCTGGTCGATCGCCCGGACCGCGCCGGCCGGGTGCAGATCCTGGCGGTCCATATCAAGAAGATCCGCCTCGCCCCGGGGGTCGGCATCGAGGAGATCGCTGCGCTGACCCCGGGCTTCACCGGCGCCGATCTGGCGGGCCTGGTGAACGAGGCGGCGCTGCTCGCCACCCGTCGCGACGGGAAGGATGTGACGATGGAGGATTTCAACCAGGCGGTGGAGCGGGTGATCGCGGGGCTGGAGAAACGCTCCCGCCTGCTCAACAAGCACGAGCGCGCGGTGGTGGCGCATCACGAACTGGGCCACGCGCTGGTGGCGATGGCGCTGCCGGGGGTGGATCCGGTGCAGAAGATCTCGATCATTCCGCGTGGCGTCGGCGCGCTGGGCTACACGATCCAACGCCCGCTGGAGGACCGGTTCCTGATGACCCGGACCGAGCTGATGAACCGCATGGCGGTGCTGCTGGGCGGGCGCGCGGCGGAAAGCGTGATCTTCCAGGACATCTCCACCGGCGCCGAGGACGATCTGGTCAAGGCCACCGATATCGCCCGCGGCATGGTGGCGCGCTTCGGCATGGATGCCGGCCTGGGGCAGGTGGCGTATGAGGCGCAGCGCCAGCAATTCCTGCAATCGCCGAACGGCATGGCCTGGGAACCACGGCGCTACAGCGACACCACCGCCGGCGCGATCGATGCCGCGGTGAAAGGACTGATCGCGCGCGCCTTCGCCCTGGCGGTTGCGGTCCTGGAAGCGAATCTGCCGCTGCTGCGGCAGGGCGCCGAGACCTTGTTGGCGCACGAGACCCTGGCCGGGGACGATCTGGAAACCCTGGCGCGCGCGGTCCATCCTCCATCGGCGGCGGCCCTGACCGCGCCCGCCTGACCTGGAGACGCCCATGCTGGCCCGCGACATCGCGACCGCTGCTGTGATCGCGGCGAGCAAGCTGACCGCGCCGCCGGCGTGACGACCGAACCCGTCCCCCGGTCCGTACCCCGGGCAATGGCGCCGGGCGTGCTGGCGCGCCTGACGCCGTTCGCATTCGTGCTGCTATGGAGCTCGTCCTTCATCGCCGCCAAGGTGGGGCTGCGTCATCTCAGCCCGCTGGCCTTCGTGGCGATCCGGCTGACCGGCTGCGCGGTGGTGCTGATGGCGATCATGCTGGTCCGGCGCCGCTCCTGGGCCGGGCTGGGCGGCGGGCGCTGGGTGCATTGCGCGATCGCCGGGGCGCTGTTGAACGCGGTGGGGCTGATGGCCCCGCATGTCGGGCTGACCCTGGTCGCGCCGGCGCTGATCGCGCTGGTGCAATCGCTCACGCCGCTGCTGACCGCGGCATTGGGCGTGGCGGTGCTGGGCGAGCGGCTGCGCGCGCGGCAATGGCTGGGCATGGCGCTGGGCGTGGCCGGCGTGGCGCTGGTGGTGGGGGCGGCGGCGCTGCACAGCATTGCCCGGCTGGACGGGATGGCGCTGGCCTTCGTCGGCGTCGTGGGGTTCGTGGCCGGCACGCTGTGGTTCGGGCGGTTCTGCCGCGGGGTGCCGCTGCTGCCCGGCGTGACGGTGCAGTTTCTGGCCGCCGCCGCGGTTTCGATCCTGGGTGCGGCGGGGCTGGAAACGCCACGGCTGGACTGGACCGCGGGGGCGGTGGCGGCGGTGGCGTGGAACACGCTTTCCGTGTCGCTGGGCGGGATGGCGCTGTATTACGTGATGCTGCGGCGCGGCGCGGCGGCGCAGGTGACGGCGAATTTCTATCTGGTGCCGGGAACCACGGCGGTGCTGACCTGGCTGATGCTGGGCTACACTTTGTCGGTGCCGGCGATCGCGGGGATCGTGGTGGCCGGGGTGGGCTGCGCGCTGGTCAGCCTGCGATAGCCGGCGCCGGCTTCGCTTTCGTCCGGCGGACGGTGCGGTTGACCCGCTCCCGCAGTTCCTTGCCGGCCTTGAAGAACGGGATGGATTTCGGGCCGACCGGCACGGCCTCCCCGGTGCGGGGGTTGCG
This sequence comes from Acetobacteraceae bacterium, assembly GCA_027330745.1. Taxonomy (GTDB): domain Bacteria; phylum Pseudomonadota; class Alphaproteobacteria; order Acetobacterales; family Acetobacteraceae; genus JAJZVS01. The sequence continues at coordinate 3,048 of DAHWDR010000197.1, forward strand.
GCCGGTGCGCGGATCGCGGTGCTTCAGGGTGAAGGCGCCGAAGCCGCGCAGTTCCACGCGCTGGCCGCGGGCGAGCGCGTCGGTGATTTCGTCGAATACGGTCGCGACAATCCGTTCCACGTCCGCGGCGCGCAGATGCGGGTTCGCTTCGGCCAGCTCGGCCATCAGCTCGGATCTTGTCATGACGTGATCGCTCCCGGATCGGCAACCGGAACGCTGCCAGACCGGTCGCGCAGCGTCAAGCGTAACCAGTTGCGGCGCCGGCCTTCCCGCTGGCGGGAAAGCCGGCGCACGCGGCTATTCCGCCGCTGGCAGGTACAGCTCCTTGCCCTTCTCGGCGAACTCGGCGCTTTTCGCCTCCAGCCCGGCCATCCGGGCGGCATCCACGCGCAGGTCCTGGGTGATCTTCATCGAGCAGAATTTCGGCCCGCACATGGAACAGAAATGCGCGACCTTGTGCGCGTCCTTGGGCAGGGTCTCGTCGTGGAAGCGGCGCGCCGTGTCGGGATCGAGCGAGAGGTTGAACTGATCCTGCCAACGGAACTCGAACCGGGCGCGGGAGACGGCGTCATCGCGCAGCTTCGCCGCCGGATGCCCCTTCGCCAGATCGGCCGCGTGGGCGGCCAGGCGATAGGTGATGACGCCGGT
>DAHWDR010000202.1:0-8456 GCA_027330745.1 Acetobacteraceae bacterium
GCCAGGGATGGCTGTTCGGCCGTCCCGTGCACCGGAACCACTGACCCGATCCCCCCCCGACCGCCGCAACCATGCAGATCTGCGCGTTCCTACCCCGCCACCGCCTCACGCAGGCTGCTCGCGCGCAGCCCGCGCGCGGCGAGCGTGGCGAGCAGCCGCGGCAACACCTCGAGCACCACCGGCCTGCCGTCGGCGGCGACGGCGCTGGTCGCATCATGCAACAGCAGCACCTCGCCCGCGCCGAGCCGATCGGTCAGGCGGCGCAGCACCGTCGCGGCATCGGCACAGACCGTGTCGCGCCCGCGCCGGGTCCAGCCGGCATGGATGAGCCCGGTGCCGGCCAGCGCGGGATCGAGCAGCGGGCTGCGGATGCCGAACGGGGCGCGCATGAAGCGCGGCGGCGTCCCGGCCGCGGCAGCCAGCACCGCCTGCGCGCGCAGGATGTCCCGCCGCAGCGCCCAGGGGCCGCGGGCGGCGAACATCAGGGCATGATCGAAACTGTGATTCTCCACGCTGTGGCCACGGGCAACGATGTCCGCGACCAGGTCGGGATGGCGCTCGGCCCGGCGGCCGACGCAGAAGAAGCTGGCCCGCGCCCCGGCCCGATCGAGCAGATCGAGCACCTGCGGCGTCCGCACCGGGTGCGGACCGTCGTCGAAGGTCAGCGCCACCACCGGCCCCGCGCTCGCCGGCAGCCGGGTCAGGCTCGGGCCGAGCAGGGCCGATCCGGCCAGCATGCCCAGCCCCGCCAGCGCCGCGTGATCGGCCAGCAGCAGCCCCAGGGCCACCGGCCAGGCCGCGGGGACAGCGAGCAGCGTCCCGGCCGCCGCCGCGTGCAGCATCATCGTCGCCGCCAGCGCCGGGGCCGGCCACCAGCGGTTGTCCACGACCGCGGTCTGGCGTCTGATCGCTTCGGTGCTGTCGAGGAGCCTGGTCATGGCGAGCCTGAAAATCTACGGCGTGCCGATCTCGCGCGCGATCCGGACGGTCTGGACCGCGCTCGAACTCGGTCTCGACTACGAAATCGTGCCGATCGGCTGGGACGACAACTCGATCTACAGCGAGGCCTATGGCCGGATCAACCCGAACGCGCGGGTGCCGAGCATCGAGGACGCCGGCTTCGTGCTGTGGGAATCGCTGGCGATCAGCCTCTATCTCGTGCGCAAGCACGGCGGTCCGATCGCCGCGCGGGACCTGGAGGAGGAGGCGCTGGCCTGGCAATGGACCCTGTGGACCGCGGCGCATCTGGAAGCGCCGCTGATCCGCTGGGCGATGCACGCATTCATCCTCGACCCGGCGGAACGCAACGCGGAGGTGGCGGAGGCGTCCCTGGCCCAGGTCCGCCCGCTGTTCGATGTGCTGGAACGCACGCTGGCCGCGCGCGCGTTCCTTGCCGCCGAGCGCTTTACGGTGGCAGATCTCAATCTCGGCGCCGTGCTGATGCGCCCGCGCCAAGGCCTCGATCTTGCGCCCTGGCCCCGGCTGCGGCGCTGGGACGAGGCGGTGTTCAGCCGCCCCGCCGCGCGCCGCGCGTGGGAGATCCGGGTGGCCGCGGCGGGCGGCTGATCGCGCCGCCGCTACTGCGCCACCCAGCCACCGTCGATCGAGATCGGCGCCCCGGTCATGGTCGCCGCTGCCTCCGAGCACAGGAACACCGCCAGCCCGCCGATCTGCTCGGCGGTGGTGAATTTCTCCATCGCCTGCTTCTCGGTCAGGAATTCGTGCTTTTCCTGCGCGACCGTGGTGCCCTGCTCCTTCGCCTTGTCTTCCAGCTGCTTTTCCACCAGCGGCGTCAGCACCCAGCCGGGGCAGATCGCATTGACCGTGATGCCGTTATTGGCGGTCTCGATCGCCGCCACTTTGGTCATCCCCACCACGCCGTGCTTGGCGGCCACGTAGGCCACTTTCTGCGGACTGGCGACCAGCCCATGGGCCGAGGCGATGTTGATGATCCGCCCCCAGCCGCGCTTCTTCATCCCCGGGATCGCCGCTTTCATGCCGTGGAACACCGCGGACATGTTGATCGCAATGATCTGATCCCATTTCGCGTCGGGAAAATCCTCGACATTGGCGACGAACTGGATGCCGGCATTGTTGACCTGGATATCGACCGCGCCGAGCTTCGCCTCGGCCTCGGTCACCATCGCGGCAATCTGCTCGGGCTTAGACATGTCGGCGGGACTGTGCAACGCGCGCACCCCGAATTCGGACGCGATGCCGGCGCGCAGCTTCTCGATCGCGGCGGCGTCGCCGAAGCCGTTCATCATCAGATCCGCGCCCTCCGCGGCCAGCGCGCGGGCGATGGCAAGACCGATGCCGCTGGTGGAACCGGTGACCAGCGCCACCTTGCCTTTGAGACTCATTGGAATATACTCCGCTGTTACGATCAGGCCAGATAGTCGTGCAGCACCTGCCCGTAGGGCAAGGTGAGGTCGGCCAGGATATGGCGGCCGAACAGGATCTTGCGCACCGGCAGATCGGCGACGCGGCAGTTCACATGCGGCACCAGATGCAGTCGCGCCGGGCCGGCCCAGGCGCCCTTCAGCGTCACCTCGGCCAGATGGTAGCCCACCAGCTGAACGATTTTCGGGTTGCCGTCCACGTCGGGGATGAATTTCAGATTGACGTTCAGCTTGCCCATGCCGGCCAGCGTCTCGCCGTGATCCTGCGCCAGCGAGCTGTATTTATACGCCATCGTGCCCAGCGCGACCTCATGCGCGGCGTAGCGCAGCGTGCCGGTCAGGGTATCGTGATGGACGGTCAGTTCGGGGTTGCCGATCTTTTTCGGGAAGCCCCAGATCTCGCGCCCGCCGGTGGTGGGGCTTTCATCGTCCAGGAACATCATCGCCGAATAATTGCACGGCGTGCCGTTCCACTTCGCGGCGATGTTGATGCCGCATTCGGTGTAGCTGCCGAAGCCGGAACTGTCCGGCATCTTCATCCATTCGAAGATCGCGTGGTTGCCGTCCGGTTCCAGCGGCTCGGGCAGCATGGCGCGGATCGCGTCGGGGTCGGATTCATAGTGGATCAGCAGATATTCGCGGTTGATGAAGCGATACGGGCCCTTGGGGTAGCTGGGGCTGGCCAGCGGCATGGCCGAGGCGGCCAGTATTTCGTCGCGCGTCATGCGCCTGCTCCGTGCAATGGGTGCTGACGCCTATGTGGCCCGGATCGACCCCGCGCGCATGAAAAAACCGCAAGCGTTGCCATATTGTCATGCGTCCCTCGGCTCGGACGTGTCATCACCCCGCTCTATTGCACAGGAGACCGGCATGGATATCACCCCTGGCCCGACCGCGCCCGCCGATACCGCGCCCCGTCCGCCCGGCTGCGACCGGGTGGGGCTGGTGCTGCAGGGCGGCGGCGCGCTCGGGGCCTACCAGGCCGGGGTGTACCAGGCGCTGCATGAGGCCGGGATCGAACCCGATTTCGTCGCCGGCGTGTCGATCGGCGCGATCAACGGGGCGATCATCGCCGGCAACGAGCCGGCGCGCCGGCTGGAACGGCTGCACTCGTTCTGGGATCGGATCACCTCCCGCCCCCCCGGCACCTTCGCCTGGCCGTTCCCGGTGGACGGTGACGGACCGCGGCGGACGGTCAACGCGCTGGCCTCGGCCCAGGCCATGATGTTCGGCCAGCCTGGGTTCTTCACCCCCCAAATCCCCAATGCCTGGCTCAGCCCGCGCGGGGCGCGCGGCGCCACCAGCCTCTATGATACCGCGCCGTTGCGCGCGACGCTGGCGGAGCTGGTGGATTTCGAGCTGCTGAACCACGGCGCGACACGCTATGCCGCCGGGGCGGTGGCGATCCGGTCCGGCAATTTCCGCTTCTTCGATACCACCACCGACACGATCGAAACCACGCATGTCATGGCCTCCGGCGCATTGCCGCCGGCCTTCCCGATGGTCCGTATCGGCGAGGAGTGTTACTGGGACGGCGGCCTGGTCTCCAACACCCCGTTGCAGCATGTGCTGGATCACGCCGGCGCGTCGCGGATGCTGCTGTTCCAGGTGGATCTGTTCAGCTCCCGCGGCGCGCTGCCGCGCGACATGGCCGACGTGCTGAGCCGGGAAAAGGACATCCGCTATTCATCGCGCACCCGCATGATGACCGATCTGTTCAAGGAACGTTTCCGCACCCACCGGCTGCTGCGCGGATTGCTGGGGAAGGTCCCGGACGACAAACTGAACGCCGAGGAACGCGCGCTGAAAGCCAGCTGCGCGAACCTGCCCGAGATCACCCTGCTGCAACTGATCTTCGAGCCGGCGGCCTACGAAGGTGAGGCGAAGGATTACGAATTCTCGGCCGCCTCGATGCGCGAGCACTGGGCGGCGGGGCTGCGCGATACCCAGGCGACGCTGGCGCATAAGACCTGGATCCGGGTCGCCGACAGCCCGACCGGGATCGCCGTCCACGACGTCCACCGGGCGTAGCCGGAGACAACCCGGACGGACGTTACGCCTGCGCGATCGCCGCCGACCACGGCGAGGCCGCGTCGCTGATCCCGTGCCGGGCTCCGTCGGGGGTGAGCATGATCGCGTTCGGGCAGGCGAAATTGATCGGCATGACGCCGTGTTCCACCACCTCCACCGGGCCGTCCGCGCGCAGCGCCGCGATCACGGCGGGGTCCATCCGCCGGTCGATCGTGACCAGGTCGGGGCCGGAGACGTCGATCCGCGGGTGATGCGCCGCCGCCGTCACGTCCATCCCGAACCCGGCGAGGAATGTCACCAGCTGCGCCACCGCCGCCATGATCCGCCGCCCGCCCGAAGCCCCAGCCGCCAGCACCGGCCGGCCGCCGTCGCGCAGGATCACCGGCAGCATGTTGGTCAGCGGGCGTTTGCCGGGAGCGATGGAGTTCGGCTGCCCCGGGCGCGGATCGAACCACATCACCCCGTTGTTCATCAGCACGCCCGAGCGCGGCAGCACCACGCGGCTGCCCATGGAGGACAGCAAGGTGGTGGTCATTGCGACCATGGTCCCCTCGGCGTCGCAAACGGTCAGGTGGGTGGTGCAGGTCTCGGCCGCGTTGGTCTCCGCCGCGCCGAGGCCGGCAAGGCGTTCGGCGTACGCGGTCTTCATGGCGCGGGCCAGCGCGACGAACCAGGCCGGCGTGGGGGATGTGGCGGCCGGAAGCTGGTCCAGGACCCGGGTCAGGGTCGGCGCGGCGGTCAGGCCGCCGGTCAGTTGCAGGACGCGGCCGGACCAGGCGTGATCGGTGACCGGGCGGACCACCGGGCGGCAGGCGCGCAGGTCCGCCGCGTCCAGAACCCCTTCCATCTCGGCACAGTCGGCGGCGATCGCGGCGGCGATGTCGCCCTCGTAGAAATCGCGCAGGCCGGCGCGGGACAGATGCTCCAGCGTGTCGGGCAGACGGCCGAGCGGGAAGAAGCCGGGCACGCCCTGATAGGGCGCCACCGGCGGCAGGCCGTTCGGCAGGTAGATGCGCGCGCTTTCCGGATAGCGGCGCAGCACCGCGGCCGAGGCGCCGATTTTCAATGTGGTGTACCAATCCGCCGGCAGGCCGCGGCGGGCCAGCGCCAGGGCGGGGGCGATCACCTCGGCCAATGGCAGGCTGCCCCAGCGTTCCAGCAGCGCCGCGTAGCCGGCGGCCGACGACGGGATCGCGAAGGAAAGCGGGCCGTGGATATTCACATCGCCCGCCACCTCGGGCCAGGCAAACAGGTCCTGGACCATGCGCCCGGTCAGCGGAAACCGCGCCGGGTCCAGCCGGCGCGGCGCGACCGGGCCGAAATCCATCACCTCCGCGCGCGGCTGGCCGGCGCGGTGGACCAGGGCAAAGCCGATCCCGCCCAGGCCCGAGTTCCACGGCTCCACCGTGGCGAGCGCGAGCGCGGTGGCAACCGCGGCATCGATCGCGTTGCCGCCGGCATCCAGGATCGCCACGCCGGCCTCGGCCGCGGCGCCGACCTGGGAGACCACCATGCCGCGCCGGCCGCTGGCCGCGGGCTTGGCCAGGTGCCAGTTCTGGGTGACATGGGGGCTGGGAGTGTAGTCCATGGCGCGCGGCCTCCTGCGGGAGAAGGGGATGGTCCGGCGTTGCGGGCAAGCTGGCAAGAGTGTGGGCCGGCAAGAATATGGGCGCGGTGGACAGATGCGAGGCTTCGCGCCACATCTGCCCGGCACCTTGCCGGAGGCCCGTGATGCCCATTCCTCGTTTGATCCCCGCCATGGCGCTGACCTTGGCGCTGGCCGGATGCGCCGGCGGCGCGTCGGGTCCGGCGGCGTCGGCCAATCCCTACCCGCCAGTGCCGCCGCCACTCGCCGAGACGATCGGCAAGCCGCCGGTCACCGCTGTGCCGCTGCTGTGGCAGCCGGGATTCTGGGACTGGACCGGCGCGGGCTATGTCTGGCGCCACGGCCGCTACGTGGCGCGCGGCACCCATTCCAACCTGTTCATGCCCGGCTACTGGAAGCTGGAAGACGGCGCCTATCGCTGGAGCCCGGCGCATTGGCTGCCCGGCTGAGCCGGCCGTGACCCGGGCCGAGCGGCTGGCCGCCAGCAGCATCGCGCTGGGGTGCGTGGTGCTGGGCCTGAAAGTGGCGGCCTGGGGGGTCACGCGCAGCGCCGCGCTGTATTCGGACGCGCTGGAGAGCATCGTCAACGTCGCCGCCAGCGCGATCGCCCTCGGGGCATTGCGCTTCGCGGCGATGCCGGCCGACGCGAACCATCCGTACGGTCATGCCAAGGCGGAGTTCTTCGCCGCGGTGATCGAGGGGGTGATGATCGTGGTGGCGGCGCTGTCGATCTTCCGGGCGGCGTTGCTGGCCTTCCTGGCGCCCCCGGTCCTGGGACCGTTGGCGTTGGGGATCGGGTTGAACGGGGCGGCGAGCGTGCTGAACGGAGCCTGGTCGTGGTGGCTGCTGCGCCAGGGGCGGGTGCTGCGCTCCCCGGCCCTGCTGGCCGATGGGCGCCACCTGCTGGCCGATGCGGTGACCGGGGTCGGGATCGTGGTGGGGCTGGGGCTGGTCGCGGCGACCGGGATCAGGTGGCTGGACCCGGCGCTGGCGGCGGTGGTGGGGGTGTATGTGCTGGGGTCCGGGGTGCACACGATCGGACGCTCGGTCGGCGGGCTGATGGACGCGGCGCCGGAGCCGGCGGTGGTGGACCGGATCCGCGCGGTGGTGGGGGCGAACGCCGCCGGCGCGATCGAGGCGCATGATCTGCGCACGCGCCAGGCGGGGCGGGTCACGTTCCTGGATTTCCACCTGGTCGTGCCGGGAACGATGTCGGTCGCGGACTCGCACGCGATCTGCGACCGGATCGAGGCGGCGCTGAAGGCCGAGATGGCGGAGTTGATGACCACCATCCATGTCGAGCCGGAGGCGAAGGCGAAGCTGCACGGGGTGCGGGTTTTATGAGCCGGCGGGGTTGCCCGGGCGGGGCTTGGCGCTATGGTGCGCCGCGCCGGAGGGATGGCCGAGCGGCTTAAGGCGCACGCTTGGAAAGCGTGTGTGCGTGAAAGCGTACCGTGGGTTCGAATCCCACTCCCTCCGCCATCCACATGCCTGTCCATACCGGACCAACGCCCCGGTTTGGCCGCTTGCGCGGTGCCCACGAGGCAGCGGGTCCAGGCTCCGCTGAGCGGCGGCGGTCACGCCCTCATCGCGCAACCCATTTGATCCCGTAATATGTCAGGAAGGTCTCGTTATAGGTGTCGTCCACCGCGATCGCCGGATCATACTGCGGGCCGCCCTGGATTTTCTCGCGCGTGACAATGAGGTGGAGCAAACTGGCCGACCAGTCGATCGTGGTGACCGAATCGGACGAGATCAGAACCTTCTTCCCTGGCCACCAGTTCCTGGTGCTGAGAATGATATAACGGATGCGCCAGGTGTTGGCCTCCACAAGGAACCCATCGACATGGCCGATTTCGCCGTCGGTGGCCTCGATATGATATCCGCTGACCGCACTCATGCTGCGCAGATGCGGATCGCCCGCTTCGGGTTCCCGATCGGTCGGGCCGGTGCCAAGCGCGAGCGGCTCCGCCGGGCGCAGCGGCAGGCCGGACGGGATCGCCATGAAGTTTTCCGTGGAAAGGGAACCGCTGCCCCAATAGGGATTCCAGCCGTAGAAATTATACAGCTGCGCCTCGGCCTGGCGCGACACCGGCTGATCGGCATCGAGCGTCGGGCTGTCATGGACCTGCTGCATGGTCAAGCTCACCGGGAAAAGATGCCGGTCGGGATCGGGATCGCCCAGAGCGGACAGCGGCAACAGCACCTTCCGGCCAGAGAGCCAGGTGCCGGTTGCGACCACAAGCCACCGGACGGTCCAGCTGCGATCTTCGAATAACAGGTCGCTGACGGTGCCGATCTGGCCGTCCGACGCTTCGATCGCGTAGCCGTTGAGGGTGGAGGCTGTCCATAGCATGGCGGACTCCTGTGTGCTGGCGCGGTTGCACCGGGCCGGGCTGCCCTGCAATCCTGCGCGC
>DAHWDR010000215.1:0-11814 GCA_027330745.1 Acetobacteraceae bacterium
CACGACGTGGTGAAATACGCGCTGGACATATTCGCCCCCGACGGCCCCAGCCTGTCCTGCACCCATGACGCCAATGCCTGGCCCTCCGACCGCTTCGCCGGCTTGCCCGCGCCGGCGCCGGGGGAACGCGTGATCCTGTGGCTGCAGAACAGCCACGCCGTGCCGATCCCACCCGGCGCCGTGGCGTTCGACCGCATGGGCGCGGAGGCCCCGGTGCCCCTGGACCGCGCCGTCGGCCCGTTCGCCACCATAGCCGTGGATGTGGCGGCCATGCTCCCGGGCCTCGCCTGGCCAGCGCAGATCGAACTGCGCGCCGGACGCCACGTCGTCCGCCCGCGCTACGAAATCACCCGCGCCGGCCGCACGCGTATCGCCCATGTGAATGTGGAGCGCGGCGATCTGCGCCCCGACCCGGCCATCCCAGCCCTGCCCGCCACGCTGGGCCGCGGCTTCCTGCTGCCGTTCCCCATCCTGGACCCGGCGCGGTTCCGCACGATCGTGCAGCCGACGCCGATGGCGCTTTCGCAGGTCGACCTGCCGCTGCGGCTCGATCTGTTCGACGCCGCCGGGCGCTGCGTGGCACAGCGTTTCCTCGGCCGCCTGCCGCGCGACCACGCGCTGGCGGTAGACCTCGACAGCTTTCCCGAGCTCCGCGCCGGCCACGGCGAACTGGTGTATGATTTCCGCGACGGCGGCGGCGCCGACGGGTGGCTGCACGCACTGTTCCGCTGGGAACGGCGCGACAACGGCCACGTCGCGGAATCCAGCTTCGGCGCGCATATCTTCAACACGCTGATGACCTGGCGCGACGAACCGCAATCCTATTCCGGCCCGCCGCCCGGCCTGTCCACCCGGCTGTTCCTGCGTCTGGGCGAGGGCGGACGACGCGGCTTCGCAGTGCTGATCTACCCGGCCTCGGCGGCCTGGGCGGCGCGGTCGGCCACCATGCTCGAACTGCACGACGCGACCGGCGCGCGGATCGCCGAGACCCCGCTGACGATCCCCTGCGGCGGCTCCGCGCTGGTGGAACCGGAGGCAGTATTCGCCGCCGCCGCATTGGCCCGTGCCGGGACCGAGGGGTATGTGCTGGTGCGCGATCCCACCTGCCGGCTGTTCGGCTATCACGGGTTGGAAGACGCTGCCGGCGGCTTCGCGCTGGACCACATGTTCGGGTTCTGAGCCGCGTGCGCCGGGACCGCGCGAGTCGTGTTGCAGTTTGACAAACGGGTCGGCTCCGACCCCATGGCCGCCTACAGCCGCACCAGCCGTGATAATCGCTCCGCGGTCTGCGCCTCGCTCCGTTCCGGCACGCCAGCGCGACGCAGCCCTTCGGCGAAATGCACCCGGTCGGATTCCTGCTGCATCGGCGTGGTCTCCAGGAACCGCGCGATCGAGAAATCCGGCTCGATCGAGAGCAGCCGCTTGCGCACCACCGCTGCCTCCTGCGCCCGACCCAGATACCCGACGGCGGCTAGATACGGCTTGTAGGCGGCAGAGAAAGCCGGATTCATCCCCACCACCGACCGCCCGATCGCCGCAGCCGATTCGTAATCCGTCTTCATCAGGTGGATCAGCACGAAGAACGCGTCGAAGAAGAACGCGAACGGATCGAACGGCGACAATTTCTTGTAGCGCAGGTTGCGCCGTTCGGCCTCGGCCACGTTGCCCAGATAGGCATGCGTCACCGCCGACAGCGCCCAGGCCATCGCCAGATTCGGGTTCAGCGACAGCGCGCGCTCGTGCAGAATCAGCGCCTCGTCCAGGCGGCGGTGCAGGAAGGCGCGGACATGGCCGCAAATGGTCAGGCCGCGGGCGTCGAACGGGTCGAGCAGAATGGCGCGATCAGCCAGGCGCTCGGCTGCCGCCAGCGACGCCTCGGCGTCGTCGGTCCAATGCTGGCCGACCATGAAGGTCTGCCAATACGCGAACCAGGCATGGGCGGCGGCATAATCAGGGTCGCGATCCACCGCCTCGCGCAGCAGCGCACCTGCCTGAACCAGCGCGTCGCGTTCCAGCCGGTTGATCAGGACCAGCGCGCGCAACACCAAGTGATAGGCGGAGGTGGCGGCATGTGGGCGGGCGGCAACACGGCGCGCCTCGATCAGCAGAATCTCGGGGTCGGTCTGCGCCACCACTTCGGCGGCGATCTCGTCCTGCAAGGACAGAAGGTCGTTCGACTGGCGGTCGAAACGACGCGCCCAGACCACCTGGTTGGCCTGGCGCAGATCCAGCAGCCGTACCGTCACCCGCAGCCGGTTGCGCACGATCTGGATGCTGCCGTGCAACAGATAGTCCAGCCCGAACAGGCGGCGGATCGTGACCTCGTCGCGGTTTTCGTCGGCGAAGCGGGCCAGCGACGAGGACGACGCCACGAACATCCAGCGGAACCGCGACAGCGCCGCGGTGATTTCCTCGGCAAATCCCGGGCCGAGATGGGCGTATTCCTCGCCCGCCCCGATCAGGGTGAATGGCAGCACGCCGATATGCGCCCCGCCGCGCGCCCCGCCCTGCGGCGCCTCGGCCAGCAGCGGCGGCTCCTCCATTTCCTCGGCCGTCGGCAGCGGCGCCGGCGGGCGGTGCGGCATGCGCGAACCGGAGGGGCCACGGATCTCGGTCAGCAGCCGCTGCGTCTCGGCCGAGGGCGCGGCGTCCAACAAATCGGCCAGAACCGCCCGGCAGCGGTCATAGGCCTGGATCGCCATGCCGCGCTCGCCGCGCGCGGCGTGGGATTTCATCAGCGCTCGCCACGCCCCTTCATGCGCGCGGTCGATCCGCAGCAACTGCTGCGCGGCGGGGATCGCAGTGTCCGGGTCGGACAGGCCGCGCAACAGGTCCTCGGCCAGGGTACGGCCATGGTCGCGGATCCGCTCACGTTCCACCGCGAGCCAGGAATCGAAGCTGGGGTCGAGCCCGCTCAGGTCCTCCAGCAGATCGCCGTCCAGCAACGACAACGGCGCCGGCGCATCGACCGAGGCGCGCATCACCTGGTCCACATCCACCCAGACCGCACCGGGGCGAAGCGTCAGATGATCGCGGGTCACGCTCAGGATGTCGCTTCCCGCCGGGGCAAGCGATTCCAGCAGGCGATGGATCTCCTGGCGCAGCGAGGCGCGGGCCTGTTCCTCGGGCCGGCGGCTCCACAGCAGCTCGGCCAATCGTCCACGCAACGCTGGGCGCGGCGCGGACAAGGCGACGATCGCGAGCAGTGCGCGGGTCTTGCGCCCGACCGGCAGCACCGGCTCGGCACTGACGGTCCAGGCCTCCATCTGGCCGATCAGGCGCAGCCGCAGGACAGCGCCGGGCGGCGGGGTACGTTCGGACGGCGCGGGTGCGGGCGGCAACATCACGCCATTGTGAGCGTCAGGGTTGTATTGGCAAGCCTAAATGCACGCATAGGACGTAATAGGCCGATCAAATCTCGGCCTCGGCAAAGATTCTGCCGGCTTCGCCCGCCCAGGGACCTTGGTAGCGGGCCAGCCAGTGCTGCGCCTGGCTGGGCGCGCCGGTGAGGATCGCGTCCAGCGGATCGAGCATGCCGGCCTCATCCTGCCCGGTCCCGTGGTCGCGTCGGGCGCGGGCGGTCAGGCCGTCGCGGGCGATCGCGACCAGATCGCGGCCCAGATCGCGCAGGGTGCCGCGGCGATGCGGGGCGTCCAGGCCAAGGCGCGGCACGGCGGCGCGCAGGACCACCGCCTCGTCCCAGGTCATGTCCGCCAGCCGCGCGGTGGCGGCGGCGAGCGCGGCCGGGTCATACAGCAGACCAACCCACAGCGCCGACTGGGCCAGCATCATCGCCGGCGTGCCGGCATCCGCGCCGCGCATTTCCAGAAACCGCTTGAGCCGGACATCGGTGAAGACGGTGGTCAGATGGTCGGCGAAATCGCCGATCGTGGCGGTCTGCCCGGCCAGGGCCGGAACCCGACCGGCCATGAAGTCGCGGAACCGCGCGCCGGCCACATCGATATAGCGCCCGTCGCGATAGACGAAATACATCGGCACTTCGTCGATCATCCAGGTGGCATAGCGCTCGAACCCGAAATCGGGCGCCAGCATCACGGGCGGGATCCCGGCGCGGGCGTTATCGGTGTCAGTCCAGATCTGCGCGCGATACGACAGAAAGCCGTTCGGCCGTCCCTCGGTGAACGGGGAATTGGCGAACAGCGCTGTGGCCAGCGGCTGGGCCAGCAGGCCGACGCGCAGCTTGGTCCGCATATCGGCTTCGGATGCGAAATCCAGGTTCACCTGCACGGTGCAGGTCCGGGTCATCATATCGAGGCCCAGGCTGCCGACCAGTGGCATGTAGCGGCGCATGATCGCGTAGCGGCCTTTCGGCATCCACGGCATCGCCGCGCGGCTGGCCAGGGGATGGAACCCGAGCGGCGCGAAGCCGATCCCGAGCGGCCCGGCGGCATCACGCACCGCGGCGAAATGGGCCGCCATCTCGGCCTCGGTCTCGTGCAGGGTCACCAGCGGCGCGCCTGACAGCTCGAACTGCCCGGCCGGTTCCAGCGAGATCGCGGCACCGTCCAGTTTCAGGCCGATCGGGTTCCCCCCGTCGGTGATCGGCTCGCCCCCCCGCGCCGCCATCGCCTCCAGCAGCGGACGGATGCCGCCCGCGGTGCCGGGATCCGGCAGGTAGGGCGGGGGCGCCAGGTCGGCGCGGCGGAAGCCGAATTTCTCGTGTTCGGTGCCGATTCGCCAGGCGGGCGCGGGCTTGCAGCCGGCGGCGATGTAGTCGGCCAGCTGCTGCACCGAGACGATCGGCGTGGTGTCGGTGTCTCCGGGATTGGACATGTCGCTCCGGGCGGTTGGTGGGCACCCGCGATCGGGTACCGTTTCGGGCCGAGTATTCAATCCCGCCGGGATGCCTGCAACAGTGCGAGCCCGGCGACGGCGGCGGTCTCGGCGCGGAGGACGCCCCGGCCCAGCCCGACCGGGGTTACAAAGGGATACCGGCGCAGAAGGTCAAGCTCCGCCGGCGCAAACCCGCCCTCCGGCCCGATCAGCAGGCCGGCGGGGCCGGTGAAATCCGGCGGCGGCGGGGCCTCCGCGCGTTCCAGCGCGGCGAACAGCGGCCGGTCGACCGGCCAGGACGCGAGCAGATCGTGCAGCCGGGCGGGCGGGTGCAGGCGCGGGAGCGACAGGCGCTCGGATTGTTCGGCCGCCTCGATCGCGATCGCCTGGGCACGATTTTCGTTGATCCGCGCGGTGTTGGTCCGGTCCGTGAACACGGGGACAAGATCGGTCGCGCCCAGCTCGGTGGCCTGGCGCAGCACCAGGTCGGTGGCGTCGCGCTTCAGGGGGGCGAAGACCAGCCATAGCGGGATTTCGGGGGCGGGGGCGCGCAGACGCTGCTCCACCGCCAACTGAGGCGCGCCGGGGCGGAGCGAAACCAGCCGCGCCTGGAACTCCCCATCCGCCGGGTTGAACAGCTGCACGATATCGCCCGGCCGGCGGCGCATCACGGTGCCGAGGTAATGCAGCTGCGGCGCGGTCAGACGCGCGGCGGCGCCCTCGGCGAGCGGTTCGGGATGATGGAGGCGGATTGACCCGGGCATGGCGGGGCGCAGAGTAGCGCGATGCACGCCCATACCGATATCCGCGCCGAGGGCTGGATCGCCGGTCTGCCACCCGCCTGGCGTGCCTATGCGCTGCTCGCGCGGCTGGACCGGCCGATCGGCGTGTGGCTGCTGTTCCTGCCCGGCGCCTGGGGGATCGTGCTGGCCGGGCCGGGGGTCCGGCGCGGGGTGTGGCTGCTGACGCTGTTTGCACTCGGCGCCGTGGTCATGCGGGCGGCGGGCTGCGTGGTGAACGATCTGTGGGACCGGGATATCGACCGGCTGGTCGCGCGGACCGCGGCGCGGCCGCTGGCGTCGGGCGCGCTGCGCGCCTGGCAGGCGCTGGTGTTCCTGGCCGGGCTGCTGGCGGTGGGGCTGGCGATCCTGCTCCAGCTCGGGCCGCTGGCGCGCGCGCTGGGGGCGGGGTCGCTGGTGCTGGTGGCGCTGTACCCGGCCGCCAAGCGCATCACCTGGTGGCCGCAGCTGATGATGGGGTTCACCTTCGGCTTTGGCGCGCCGCTGGGCTACGCGGCGGCGGCGGGGCGGATCGACCTGGCCTGGGTGGCGCTCTACGCCGCGGCGATTCTGTGGGACCTGGGATTCGACACGATCTATGCCCATCAGGACCGCGAGGACGACGCGCTGGCGGGCGTGAAATCCACGGCCCGGCTGTTCGGCGACCGCACCCGCCCGTTCCTGGCGGCCTGCTATACCGGCGCGCTGGCGCTGCTGGCGTTGGCCGGGTGGCTGCGCGGGCTGTCGGACTGGTTCTACCTTGCGCTGCCGCTGCCGGCGGCGCTGCTGGCCTGGCAAGTGATCGCGTTGGATATTCGCGACCCGGCCGGCTGTCTGCGCCTGTTCCGGTTGAACCGGGACGTGGGTATCGCCGTCGCCCTGGCGCTGCTGGCGGGGTTGGCATGACCGCGGCGGCTTTCATCCGCGCCCACACCGCCCTGGTCGCCCCCGCCTTGGTGCCGGAGCTGCGCCTGTGGACCGCGACCGAAATTACCCCGCTCTGGCAGGCGACCGAGACCTGGCTGGCGGCGCACAACGTCGCGCCCCCGTTCTGGGCGTTCCCTTGGCCGGGCGGGCAGGCCCTGGCGCGGCATGTCCTGGACCATCCCGCCCTGGTCGCGGGCCGGCGGGTGCTGGATTTCGCCGCCGGCGGGGGGATCGCGGCGATCGCCTGCGCGCGGGCCGGCGCGGCGCGAGTGGAGGCCGCCGAGATCGATCCGCTCGCCACCGCGGCGATCGCGCTGAATGCCGCTGCCAACGACGTCACCGTGCACGCCTTAGCCGGCGACATGGTCGGCAGTCCGTGCCGCTGGGACGTAATTCTGTGCGGGGATGTCTGCTACGAGGCGCCGATGACCGCGCATATCCTGCCCTGGCTGCGTGGTCTGGCGGGGGTGGCCGAGGTGCTGCTGGCGGACCCCGGCCGGGCCTATCTGCCCGCCGGTCTGGCGGTGGCGGCGCGCTATGCCGTGCCGACCACAGCCGAGCTTGAGGATCGCGAGATTCGCGAAGTCGGGGTGTTCCGGCTGGAAGCCGGACAGACGGGTAGTGTCTCAGCTTGAAAAGCAAGTCGGCGCCGGCCCGCCCCCCCGCCCGGCCACCCAATGCCAATATACTGACGTTGGGTGGCCGGGTGGGCGCGCGGGCCGGCGGCCGACTTTCAAACTGAGACACTACCGATAGACGCCCCCCGCTTGCCTCCCTGCCCCGAACCGCCTACCCACCCGCCGCCACCCGCGCGCGACGTGGGCGGCGCCACCCCTCCCCCGCCGCAGGACCGAACATGCCGACCGAGCGCACGCTTTCCATCATCAAGCCCGACGCCACCCGCCGCAACCTGACCGGCCGGGTCAACGCCATGCTCGAGGCCGCCGGTCTGCGCATCGTCGCCCAGAAGCGCCTGGCCCTGACCACCGCCCAGGCCGAGGCGTTCTATGCCGTCCACGCCGCGCGCCCGTTCTATCGCGACCTGGTGTCCTTCATGACCTCCGGCCCCGTGGTCGCGCAGGTACTGGAAGCCGAGAACGCCGTCGCCCGCCACCGCGACGTGATGGGCGCCACCGATCCGGCCAAGGCCGCCGCCGGCACGATCCGCAAGGAACTGGCCGAGAGCATCGAGGCAAACTCGGTCCACGGCTCCGACAGCGCCGAGAACGCGGCCGGCGAGATCGCGTTCTTCTTCGCCGGGATCGACATCACCGGCTGATCCCGGCCGCGTTCCGTTCGATCATCGCCGGTCTTTAGCCGGCCGTCTGTCGGCGCCCATGCGGGTGCCGACAGCCTGCGCTTGCGCGGGCGAGGGGCAGGGCGAGGCGGCGGGAATGCGCCCATAACACAATTATAGGTTGTATTCCGGTTGACAATCTTGATTTATACGTCTAGTTATTACTCCTGTCCTCTTTGTTTATACGAATGTATTCGCTCCTCGCCGTCCTCCCGTCCTGCCATCCCATCGCGCCACCGCGCGCACCCCACGCGCGGGGACCCGGAAACAGGATGCGCACATGCGCATGATGGTCTTCGACCACCGCGCCTGCCGCTGGCGCGCCTGGCACGGCACCAGGGCGGCTTGGCTGAAACTGCCGCATGTGGCGGCAACGGGCGTTTGCCTGCTCGCCACCGCCGCGCTGCGCGCCGCCGCCCCGTTGCCCGCCTATCCCGCGCACGCGCACCGGGAATCCCCGCACATCCAAATCGCACACCAGCCCGCGGCGTCGTCCAACGTGCCGCAAGCGGTCGCATTCCTGCCTTCGCTTTGGCTGTCCGCGCCGAACGCGAACGGCTCCGGCACGCAAGTCGCCGTCGGTAGGCCCAGGCTGGTGTATGGGGGCCCTCTGGACGGCCCTCGATCCGGGCTAACTGTCCTCGCGGCCCCCAACGTGATCCCCACCAATGACGCGCCGCCGGCGCCGGTGCCGGAACCGGGAAGCTTTCCGCTCCTCCTCGCTGGCCTGGCCTCGCTGGCAGCTACCCGCCGCTTCTGGCCGCGACGCCGCCGCAACGGCTGATCGTCCAGCCTGATCGTCCCGGCTTTCCGCCCCGCCCGGATCGCCGCTATACCGCGTGGCATGATTGTCGATATGCACACCCATGCCGGCCACCCGAACCGCTCCGGCCCGGTCGATCCCGCGGTTCTCGCCACGATGGGAGCCGCCCAGGTCACCGCCGTCATCTCCGCCATCGCCGACCTGCCGCTGCTGCGCCGCAACCGCGACACGCGCCGCCTGGAACTGACCCGCGAGCCGGAGCCGGGCGAGTGTCTGGCCGCCGTGGACAGCTATCTTGCGGATTTCGAGGCCACCGGCGCCCGGATCGCGCGCGAACCTGACCAGATCCGCGCCGATGATCCCGCCCTGGTCCTGGCGGTGGAGGGTTGCGATTTCCTGGACGGCGATCTCGATCGCCTGGATGCGCTGGAAGCGCGCGGCGTGCGCAGCATCCAGCTGACCCATTACCGCGTGAACGAAACCGGCGACATCCAGACCGCCCCCCCGGTCCATGGCGGCCTGACCGCGTTCGGCGCCGAGGCGGTGCGGCGGATGAACCGGCTGGGCATCATGGTGGATGTCGCGCATTGCTCGGAAGCCACGGTCCGCGGCGTGGTCGCGGCCACGTCCCGCCCGATCCTCTGCACCCATTCCAACCTGCTGGAACCGGGCCACAAGGACGGGGCGCATCCGCGCTACATCTCGTCCGACTACGCCGCCATGATCGCCGGAACCGGCGGTGTGATCGGCGGCTGGATCGCGGTGCTGCACGAGGAAGGTCTTCCCGGCATGATCCGCCACATCTTCCGCCTGATCGAGGCGGTAGGCATCGACCATGTCGGCATCGGCACGGATTTGCCATCCGGCGCGCAATGGCACGGGATGCGCGACTTTTCCGGCCACGAGCAGATCCCCGCCCTGCTGCGCGCCGGCGGCCTGACGGTGGAGGAAACGGCTAAAATCTGCGCCGGAAACTGGCTGCGCGCGTTCCGCGCCGCGCGCGCATGATCGATCCGGAGACGCAACAAAAAACCGCCGCCGCCGCGGCCGCGGCGGCGCTGGTGGAACCCGGCATGGCGGTCGGTCTCGGTACCGGGTCCACTGCCGCGCTGGCGATCGACGCGCTGGGCAGCCGGGTCGCGGCTGGACTGCGGATCACTGCCATCCCCACCTCCGAACGCAGCGCGGCGCAGGCACGCAGGCTTGGAATTCCGCTGACCGACTTCGCCGCCCGGACGCGGCTGGACCTGACCATCGATGGGGCGGATCAGATCGCGCGCGGCAGCCTGGCACTGATCAAGGGTCTCGGCGGGGCGCTGCTGCGGGAGAAGATCGTCGCCGCCGCGTCCGACCGGCTGGTGATCGTCGCCGATGCGCGCAAGCTGGTCGCGCAGCTGTCCGGTGTGGTGCCGGTGGAAGTGGTGGCGTTCGGGATCGAGGCCACCGCGCGCCGGCTGGCCGCGCTCGGCGCCAGCGTGGTCCGCCGCCACGGACCAGACGGCGCGGCGTTCGTGTCCGACGGCGGCAATCCAATTCTGGATTGCGATTTTCCGCCGATCGACGATCCCGTCGCGCTGGAGACGGCGCTGCGCGGTATCGTCGGCGTGATCGCGACCGGGCTGTTCCTGGACCTGACGGCGCTTGCCTTGGTGGCGGGGCCGCAGGGCGTGACGCAGCTCACGCCGGCGTAGCGTCCGGAGTACATCCGGGCAAGGATTGCGTGCCCGCCCCCGCCCCGGCACGCTGCCCATGACAACACCCAGGGGGGACCCATGAGCTTCGATTTCACCGGCAAACGCATGATCGTTTGCGGCGGCTCCCGCGGCATCGGACTAGCCATCGCCGAAGGCTTCGCCGCCGCCGGCGGAGCAGTCTCCATCTGCGCGCGTGGCGCGGCGGGGATCGCGGCCGCCGTCACCAGCCTGCGTGCCCATGGCGGCACGGTCCATGGCGCCGCCTGCGATCTGGCCGACGCAGCGGCGATCGGCGCCTATATCGCCGAAGCGGCCACGGCGCTCGGCGGCATCGACGTGCTGATCAATAACGCGTCGGCGTTCGGCAGTGCCGACACCGAAGCGGCCTGGGCCGCCAGCCTGGCGATCGACATGATGGCGGTGGTCCATGCCAGCCACGCCGCGCTGCCGTTCCTGAAGCAAAGCCGGGGCTGCATCATCTCCACCAGCTCCATCGCCGCGCTGCGTCCCTCCGCCCGCCAGCCGCCCTATGGGGCGATCAAGGCCGCGGTGATCCACTACACCGGCACGCAGGCCGCGCAGCTTGCGCGCGAGCAGGTGCGGGTGAACGCCGTCGCCCCCGGCTCGATCGAGTTCCCGGGCGGGCTATGGGAGCGCCGGCGCTCCGAGGCACCGGAGCTGTATCAGCGCACGTTGCGCTCCATCCCCTTCGGCCGGATGGGTCGGCCGGAGGAGGTGGCGAACGTGGTGCTGTTCCTCGCCTCCCCGCTCGCCGCCTGGGTCACCGGCCAGACCATCGTGATCGATGGCGGCCAAATGCTGGGGGCCTGATCAGCCGCCCTGATAGCGCCAGTGGAACCGCGTCCCGTCGGCACCGATCCGCCCGGCGGTGGGGGCAGGGAAATGGATCGGCAGGATCAGCGTGTCGGTGTCCGCGACCGATGCCAGGAAGCTCCGCCGCGAGGCCGCGGCCTGTTTCGCGTCCCAGTCGAACACCGTGGACCAGTCCGGTTCGCGGCATTGCAGCGCATGGTGCATCATATCGCCGGTCACCACCGCCCGCTGGCCGCCGGAGCGGATGTTCACGCAGCAGTGGCACGGCGAATGGCCGGGTGTGGGCGTGAGCCATACCGTATCGTCCAGGGCGAAATCGTCATCGACCAGCAGCGCCTGGCCAGCCTCGACGATCGGGCGGCAGTTGTAGGTCCAGACATTGCCGGGCGGGTTGGCACCCTTCGCGGTGGCTTCCTCCCAGGCGGCGTATTCGCGCTTGTGGAACACGTATTTCGCGTTCGGGAAGGTGGGCACCCAGCTTCCGTTGACCAGCCTGGTGTTCCAGCCGCAATGGTCGATGTGCAGATGGGTGCAGAACACGTAGTCGATTTCTGAAAATTTCAGGCCCAGCGCGGCGAACCCGTCAAGCCAGGGCTGCTTCGGGAAGTCCATCGGTGCGGGATAGCCCTTGTCCTCACCGGTGCAGGTATCGACCAGGATCGTGTGCCTGGGCGTGCGCACCACGAAGGTCTGGTAGGTGATGACCAGGCGATTGGTCGCGGCGTC
>DAHWDR010000219.1:0-2308 GCA_027330745.1 Acetobacteraceae bacterium
GACGCCGCCTGCATCGATGCCAATCTGCGCCCCTACGACCGCAATTCCGGGGTGGAGGCGGCGATGCACGCGTATCTCTCATGGGAGATCGACCTGGTTCACGCCATCGTCCGCGACGGCACGGTGCGGTTCGGCGTCGCCGCTTAGCGAAGCGCTAACGCCCGCGCGGCAGGCTGGCTCATGCCCCGCTTGCTGAGCCGCGCGCTGGACCTGCTGCTGCCACCCGAATGCCTGTGCTGCACCGCGCCGGTGACCACGCAGGGCCTGTTCTGCGCGGAGTGCTTCGCCGCCCTGACCTGGATCGCGGCGCCGGTCTGCGCCTATTGCGGTCTGGCGCTGCCGGCCGCCGGCGCGGCGGGGCCCCAGGGCATCTGCGCCACCTGCCGCGCCCGGCCGCCGCGCTTCGCCGCCGCCCGCGCGGCTTGGCGCTATGATGGCGGCGCGCGGCGCCTGATTCTGCCCTTCAAGCATGCCGACCGGCCGGATCTGGCACGGCGGATGGCGCCGTTCCTGCTCCACGCCGGCGCCGCGCTGCTGGCGCGGGCCGACCTGCTGGTCCCGGTGCCCTTGCACCGGCGGCGGCTATGGGCGCGACGCTATAATCAGGCGGCGCTGTTGGCGCGCGCACTGGGGCGCCTGGCCGGTCGGGAAGCGGTGCCGGACGCGCTGGCGCGGGTGCGGGCCACCGCATCGCTCGACGGAAAATCGGCGGCGGAACGGACCACCGCCCTGGTGGGCGCGATCGCGGTGCCGCCGCGGCGGGCGGCGCGGGTGGCGGGCCGCCGGGTGCTTCTGATCGATGACGTGCTGACTTCCGGCGCCACCGCCGAGGCCTGCGCTGACGCGCTGCTCGCGGCCGGGGCGGCGGCGGTGGACGTGCTGGTGGCGGCGCGGGTCCCGGACCCGCGGGCGCGGCCGTGGCATCCCGCCCGCCCGGGCGGACTTGCGGCGATGCCGCGGGGGCACGATGTTACGAAACAAGGAGAGTTCGCATGACCGAGGTCGAGATCTATACCCAGCCCTGGTGCCCATATTGCGCCCGCGCGCTGCGCCTGCTGCACGACAAGGGCGCCCCGGCGCGGGAAATCAGCGCCCCGCACGGCACGGCGGAACGGGCGGAGGCCACGCGCCGCTCGGGCGGGCGGACCACGGTGCCGCAGATTTTCATCGGCGCGCGGCATGTCGGCGGATGCGACGACCTGCTGGCGCTGGACCAGGCAGGCGAGCTGGACAAGCTGCTCGCGGAATAAAGGCTTGGCGCGTCGGCCCATGGGATGCCAGAACGGGCGCCGGAGACAACGTAAATGATCCACTACCAGCTTCGCTGCGGCCAGGGCCACGAGTTCGACGGCTGGTTCAAGGACAGCGCCGGATTCGAGCGTCAGGCCGCGCGCGGGCTGATTGAATGCCCGGAATGCGCGGACACGAAGATCGCGCGCGCGCTGATGGCCCCGGCTTTGTCGCGGCGCACGGCGGACCCGCCACAGTCGCCCTCGCCAACCGCCGGTTCGCCGCCGACTGCGCCCCAGCCCATCATGGCGCCACCGGCCGAGACCACCGCCCGCCTGCCTGACCAGGTCCGCGTCGTGCTGCAACGCATGCGCGCGGAGGTGGAGCGGAATTGCGATTACGTCGGTCCGGCCTTCGCCGAGGAAGCCCGGCGCATCCATGACGGCACCGCGCCGCCGCGCGGCATCTATGGCGAGACCACGCCCGACCAGGCCGAGGCGCTGGAAGCGGACGGCGTGACATTCTCCCGCATCCCCTGGGTGCCACGCGCCGACGGATAGCCGCCAACGGCCGGACGGGGGCGGTCAGACTGGGGGCGGCCAGACTGGGGGCGGATCGACGGGTCTCCTGTCACCTGCCGCTCCCCTGAGAACCGGAGCGGCAGGTGGCATCGCCGGCGGATCAGCGGTCGGAATGCAGCGCCTCGATCAGTTGCTGGCGCGCTGCCCCCAGCGCGCGCAACGCGGCCAGCCGGTGGCCGTGGAAATCATGCGCGCCGCGACGCAGGATGCCGATCGCCTGGTTCACGCGCTCCAGCCCCTCGCGGATCGCCGGGTGCGGTTCGGCCCGCGCCAGCGCCGGCGCGACGACAAGACCGAGCGTAAGCCCCATTGCGAGAACGGCGGCGGGGCGGACGAAACGTGGTGACATGGGGAATCTCCGTGGGTGCGAGGTGAAACCGGCACCGGTTGTAAGCACCGTATCCGTCACGCGGGGTGACAAAGAGCAACCGCGTGGTTCCCAACCCTCGCCTGCCACGCCCGATCCGGCAAGGGGGCGCCGGCGACTGATCGGGGAG
>DAHWDR010000224.1:0-20849 GCA_027330745.1 Acetobacteraceae bacterium
CGGCCGGCCCCACCGCGGCGGCGGCGATAACCCCACCGCCGCCCGCCCCGGGCGCGGCGGTCGCCCCCTGGCGGCCATGCCCGCGCCCGCCATGCGGGGCGCGGCGGCTGGCCGAGCGGCGGGGCGGGATCGGGTTGTCCAGCACCGGATGCAGACCCTGCGTGACCTCCACCGCGCCCTTGTCGGAGACCATCGCACCGTTGGAGAACGCCGTTTCGCCGCCGAACGGCTTGCCGGTGCCCGAGGAATTGTGGCTGAGCAGGTTGGTGGGGCTGAAATAATCGGCGAGCCCCTTGCGCTGATCCTCGGTGGTGGCGTTGATGAGCCACATCACCAGGAAGAACGCCATCATGGCGGTGACGAAATCGGCGTAGGCGACTTTCCAGGCCCCGCCGTGATGGCCGCCGGCGCTCACTTCCTCCCGCTTGACGATGATCGGGCGGGGTTTACCGTTGCCGTTACGTTCGCGCG
Source organism: Acetobacteraceae bacterium (assembly GCA_027330745.1). Taxonomy (GTDB): domain Bacteria; phylum Pseudomonadota; class Alphaproteobacteria; order Acetobacterales; family Acetobacteraceae; genus JAJZVS01. The sequence goes on from DAHWDR010000224.1 coordinate 472, forward strand.
CTGCCATAGGCCGCAAACTGGCCGAGGATGCTTAATCCGGTGCTAACGCCGCGTCCCATCTTGCGGGAACGGCGCCGGGTGCGGATAGTCAGGGATCGTCCCCCTGACAGACCGCCACCGATGAAACCCTCGCCCGTCGAGACGCCCGTGCTGGACGCAATCGACCGCCGCATTCTGGCGGAGTTGCAGGCGAACGGCCGCATCACGAATGTGGAGTTGTCGCGCCGCGCCGGCATCTCCGCCCCCCCCTGCCTGCGCCGCGTGCGCCGGCTGGAGGAGGCCGGGGTGATCCGCGGCTATCACGCCGACCCCGACCCACAGAAGCTGGGCTGGGAGATCACCTTTTTCGCCGTGGTGGGGCTGGATAGCCAGAAGGAAGCGGTCCTGGCGGCATTCGAACAGATCGTCGCGGCATGGCCCGAACTGCGCGAATGCCACATGATCCGTGGCGGCGGCGATTTCCTGCTGCGCCTGGTGGCACGCGACACGACCCAGGAGAACGCGCTGACGCAACGCCTGACCGGGCTGCCGACAGTCACGCGGGTGCAGACCTTGCAGACCATCCGCACCAGCCGGGCGCTCGCGGGAGTGCCATTGTAGGGCGTGGCGTCAATGCGCCGGCCTAGGCCATCCACGGTCGGTTTTTCGCGCGATTGTGAGTGGTTTGTAACCAGCAACATGTTGCAGTCGGCCCCGGGTCTCGATCTGGCATCGCCGGCCGGGACACCGCCGGGTCGTTGCGTCCCGGCCGTAGCGATGGAGTGAGCGCATGTCCCTGGTCCGCTCGGGCTGGAAACTGGCCGTGATTGTCGGTGTCGGCCTTGGCATCGCCGGCTGTGCCGCGGCCCCCTCCGCCGATCTCGCCGCCGCCACCCCGGCTGCCAAACCGGCCACGCCACCGGTTGCGATGGTGGCCGAGGTGCTGGGACAGCGACTGGATGCGATGCTGGCCGCCGACATCGGCCACCCCCACCCCAGCCCTTGACCGGGCGTGCCATGGGGGGACATGGGGCGCATGACTGGACAGGCGACCTGCTGCAACACACCGGCTTCCTCGCGCTGGCCGGTGCTCTGGGGACCATCGCGTATCAGGCCTCGTTCTGGTGGATCGATGGCGACTGGCCCGCGTTCCCGGTCGGCGAGCTCTGGGCGCAGTTCGGCGGCACGTTCCCCGATCTGCATTGGACGGGGGCGGAAACAACCTTGCTATGGCTGGCCGACAAGCCGCTGAGCGCGGTGCTGCTGGTCGCGGGGCTGGGCTGCTACGGCCTGGGACGCAGCCTGTCCGGCAACTGATCCGGCATTAACCGAACGGCAAGATTGCGCCGCCATGCTCGCGCCGGTTGCGGGAGTATGGTCCGATGTCGGGGCTGCCGACGGTCGATGTCACGCTGTTCGTCCATGACGGTGCCGCCACGGTCGGGGCCGCGATCGAGAGCGTGCGGGCGCAGACTTGGCCGGCGCTGTCGCTGACCCTGATCGACGATGGCTCCACCGATGCCACGGGCGCGATCCTGACGGAATACGCCGCGCAAGATCCCGCGATCCGGCTGCATCGACTGCGCCACAATGGCGGCGCGGTCGCCGCGTTTCAGCGCGGGTTCTGGTGCGGCGACGCCGACTACCTCATGCCCAAATCAGCCGACGATCTGATCGCGCCCGATTTCGTGGAGCGCTGCATGGCGGTGCTGTTGGCGCATCCCGACTGCGTCCAGTGCCATGCCGGCGGGCTGGTGTTCGCCGGCGCGGGCGAGATTCGGTCGGTCTATCCGGATACCCATCGCCTGGCTGCGACCGGGGTCGATCGTTCCGATCGCGCCCGGCACGTGATGGCGCACTACACCTCGTCTCCGGCCTTCTGGGGGGTGTATCGGCGCGCCGCCACCGACCGGCTGTCCCCGCTCCGCTATCGCGCCGGCTGGGATCACGTGGTGCTGGCCGAGCTCGCGCTATGGGGCGAGATCCGCCATGTGCCGGACGTCCTGTACTGGCGCCGCGATGGCGGCCGGCCGGTGGCCGCGTTGGCCCGCGCCGCCACTGCCCAGGCGCGCGTTGGCTTGCCGCTGGACGATAGCCTGGCCGAGCAACGCTGGCGCACGCCGCTGATCACCACCGCCTGGGCACATCTGGAGATGCTCTCGGCGGTGGCGTTACCGCACGCCGAGCGTCTGGCGCTGATGGCCGACGCGGTCGCCATCTTCCGCGCCCGCTGGCTGCCGCTGCTACGGCGTGAGGCCGCCGCGCTGGCCGCCTGGCTCCCCGAGCCGATCGTGGCGCTGAACCGCTACGACCCGCTGGAAGCCCGGTTTGCCGCTTCCTCTCTTGCCGCGGCGATCGAGGCCGCCGGCGCCCTGGTCCCGGAGATCGATCTGACCATGCATAGTCTGGAACTGGCCGCGCGCGCGGGTGCCCCGCGTCGCGCCGCCGCCTGAGCCGCCCCATGGACGGCGGACAGACCGCGGCCCCACGGCTGCATCTCGGTTGCGGTACGAACGTGCTGGCGGGCTGGGTGAATATCGACCGGGTCGCCCGCGCCCCCGGCGTGGCGACCGATATCGATCCCACGACGTTGCCATACCCGGACGCGAGCGTGGCGGAGGTGCTGGCCGAGCATCTGTTCGAGCATTTCTCGTTCGCCGAAGAAGGCCTGGTGTGGATGGAAATGGCGCGCGTGCTGCGTCCCGGCGGCGTGCTGCGGCTGGAGGTACCGGATTTCGAATGGGTCTGCGCCCGCTTCCTGGAGGCGCGCGACGAATGGCGGGATTTCTATATCGTCGGCGCGCGCGATCATTACGGCGGCTGCGGTCCCGCGCTGGATCAGCGCTGGGGCATCCTGCAGACGATGTTCTTCGGCAACCAGAACGGCGCCGGCCAGTTCCACCGCAGCGCCTACACCGCGGGCAAGCTGCGCGCGCTGGCGGCCCAGTTGGGGTTCGCCGCGATCGAGATCGAAACAGTGTTCAACAAGGGCGGGCAGGCATTGCGCGTCACGTTGACGCGATAGGAGCGGATATGCGCATCTTCGTGACCGGGATCGCCGGATTCCTCGGCAGCCACCTGGCCGAGCGCCTGCTGGCGCTGGGCCATGACGTGGTCGGCTGTGATTCGCTGCTGGGCGGCGAGCTGATCAACGTGCCGGCGGAAGCCGAGTTCTACCAATACGACTGTCGCGATTTCAATGCGATGGCGAAGGTGATGAAGCACGCGGAACTGGTGTATCACTGCGCCGCCACGGCCTATGAAGGACTGTCCGTGTTCGCGCCGGCGATGATCATGGACAATATCCTGACCGGATCGGTGGCGGTGTTCTCGGCGGCGATCGCGGGTGGCGCACGGCGGATCGTGTTCTGTTCCTCGATGGCGCGCTACGGCACCAACCAGGTTCCGTTCGAGGAGACCTACGACCCGCGTCCGCAGGATCCATACGGCATCGCCAAGGTCGCCGCGGAGGCAGCGCTGCGGAATCTTGCGGACGCGCATGGCCTGGAATTCGCGATCGCGGTGCCACACAACATCATCGGCCGGCGCCAGAAATTCGACGATCCGTATCGCAACGTCGCCTCCATCATGGCCAACCTGATGCTGCAGGGCCGCCAGCCGTTCATCTATGGCGACGGCGAGCAACAGCGCTGCTTTTCCCATGTGGAGGATTGTCTGTCCTGCCTTCTGGCGATGGGTCTGACGGATCGCGGCCTGGGTCAGGTGGTCAATATCGGTCCCGACGAGGAATTCGTGTCCGTCAACGCCCTGTTCCGCCATCTCAAGGAAATCACCGGGTTCGAGGGCCAGGCGATCCATCTACAGGACCGCCCGGCAGAGGTTAAGCACGCGTTCTGCTCCTCGACGCGTGCGCGCGCGCTGCTGGGGTATCGCACCACGCGCAGTCTGGACGACGGACTGCGCGACGTGGTGGGGCACATCCGCGACATTGGGCCGCGAAAATTCCGCTACCATCTTGACATCGAGATCCGCAACGAACGTACCCCCCGCACCTGGACGGAGCGCCTGATGTGAGCACCGGGATCGACATCGACAGCCTGCCGCGCGCGATCGTGATGCGCTACGATCGCGGCGAGATCGTGTTCCCGACCGGCGGTGCGCCGGTGGTGAAGCAGTTCACGTACCAGGGCTGTGGCCTCAGCGTGTTCGGCAAGAGCGCCGATTTCCTGAACGACCCGCGGTTCCGCCGTGCCCACGCGCGCGGCTGGACGGCGGGGGGGAAGAAGACCCGTTTTATCGACGACAACCGATGGATCGTCCATGTCGCCCTGTGGGCCGCGAGCCAGGCCGCGCGGTTGCCCGGGGATTTCGTGGAATGCGGCGTCGATACCGGGATGCTGTCGGTTGCGATCTGTGAGTGGCTGGATTTCAACCGCCAGGATCGTGACTTCTGGCTGTTCGACACCTTCGCCGGCATCCCCGAGGCGCAGATGACGCCCGAGGAGCGCGAGGGCATCGCCGGCTGGCACAATCGCCATACCTACGAAGACTGCCTCGCCGCGGCCGCCGATCATTTCGGTCCCTGGCCGCGCTGCCGGCTGGTCCAGGGCGAGGTGCCGACAAGCCTGGCCGCGTTCCCGCCCGACCGGCGCGTGGCCTATCTTTCGATCGACATGAATATCGTCGCTCCGGAGCTGGCCGCGCTGGAATTCTTCTGGGACCGGCTGGTGCCGGGCGCGATCGTCCTGCTCGACGATTACGCCTGGGCAACGCACCGCGCGCAGAAGGCGGCGCTGGACGCATTCGCCGCGGCGCAAGGCGCGATGATCCTGAGCATGCCGACAGGACAAGGCGTGCTGATCCGGTGACCGCTTGGCAGCTGCCGGCTTGCCGACCGTCCCACGACCGCCCCCCGGCGCTTTGACACGGACGTTGACACCCAAGGTTCGGCAGCCGCAGGCTACTCACCGGTAGGCGCGACGGACCGGCCCATCGGGCCTTGCGCCTGATCGGGTCCGGAACCGCCGCCCATTCGGGACGGAGGGACCCCACCATGGCCGACACCACCCCGCGCGAGGGCCGCATCGCGGCGCGCATCGATCGTCTGCCGCTCACGCGGGTGCAATGGGAACTGGCGATCCTGGTCGAGCTCGCCTGGGGCTTCATCATTGTTGATACCGACGGGATCGGCGCGCGCCTGTACCCGTTCGTGTGGCGCCCGCACCACATCATCGACAACGGCCAGTTCGCGGTGATCCAGGCCTTGCAGGTCGGTCTCGGCGTGCTGCTCGGTGCGTTCCTGATGAGTTGGGTGGCAGGGCGATTCGGACGACGGCCGGCGATCATCCTGTCGGCGGTGCTCGGCGGGTTGTTCCTGTGGCCGTTCGTGTTCGTGACCAGTTTCTGGGGCCTGGTGGTGCTGTCCACGCTGAGCACGCTGGGCGTCGGCGGAATCGTCGCCACCCATGCCGTGTATCTGGCGGAGATGATCAGTCCGGAAGCGCGCGGCAAGTTGCTGCTGGCGTCGCAGGGCGTGACCGCGCTGGTGTTCGTGCTGGTGAGCCTGCTCGCGTTCTGGTGGATCCCCGCGCAGTGGCAGTTGTTCGTCTGGGTCTCGGCTGCGATCGAGATCGTGGTGTTGCTGCCGTTGCTGGCCTGGCGACTGCCGGAATCGCCGCGCTGGCTGGAAGCGCATGGCCACAACGCACAGGCGGAGATGGTGATGGCGGCGTTGGAGGCGCGCTGCGTTGCCGCTTCGGGCCAGGCGCTTGCGGTGCCGGCGGTCGGGCGGAACCCGGTGATCCAAGCCCAACCGGGCGCGTGGCGGGAGATTTTCACGTCGGCCGAATACCGCACCCGCACCTTGCTGATCCTGGCGTGCTGGATGCTGAGCTATCCCGGCATGATCTATGGGGTCGGCGCGTTCATGCCGGTGTTCATGGTCGATCACGGTGCCTCGCCGCATTTCGTGTTCGGGCTGTTCGTGGTGGCATCGGCGGCAACGTTCGTCGCGTTTCTGTTCAACGCCTGGCTGGGCGAGCGGGTGGAGCGGCGCGACGTGCTGCTGGCGATGGGCGTGCTGTTCGCGGCGTGCTGGTTGTGGATCTGGATCACCCCGACCGCGCCGGTGATGGCGGCGGGCTTCATCCTGGGGCGGATCGGCACGGTCCTGTGGCTGTTCAATCTGTATAATTACACCGCGGTCTCGTTCCCAACCCGGCTGCGTTCCACGGCGTTCGCCTGGACCGATGGATTGGGCCATCTCGGGGCTTGGGCGGGCGTGACGCTGGTGGGGCCATTATTTGCGATCGGCCCCGATCACATGGGCTGGATCCTGTGGATCGTCGTGCCGGGCGCGGTGCTGCCGGCGTTGCTGATCCGTTTCATGGGTATCCGCCAGGCGCGCGCGGTGCTGGAACAGGTCTCGACATGAACAAAAATCCGGGCGGCGCGTGGAGCGCGCCGCCCGTAAGTGGTCGGGGAAACGGGAGAGATCAAGCGGTGGTCAGTCCTTCCGCGCGGGAAGGACGGGCGCGAAGGCGCCAAGGCGGACCTTCGCGGTATCAGTGGTAGTGGCCAGCGTCGGGGCGAACGCACCCAGACGCACCTTGGCGGCTTCGGTGGTGACGGGAAGCGTCGGTGCGAACGCACCGAGGCGGATTTTTGCGGTATCGGCAGTCGCGGCCAGTGTCGGGGCAAACGCACCCAGGCGGACCTTGCTCGCATCGCTCGTGCGCGCCAGCACCGGGGCGAACGCCCCCACTCGCACCTTGCCCGAATCGGCGGCGGCGGCCAGCGTCGGGGCAAACGCGCCCAGTCGAACCTTGCCCGCATCGGCGGTCAGGGAAGCAACGGTGAAAGCAGAGCGGATGGAGATGGACATGTCGAGTTTCCTTTCGTGGGGACCGGTTGGGTGGGTGGCATCCTGTTCCGCCGGGGGCGGGCTTACCGCCGGCTTGATGGGTGCATATTTCCCCGTTAAGGATTTTTTACCGTGGCCTTGACGTCATTCTTGCGTAAAATCGCACACGGAAATGTGATCGGATGACCGGAAACCAGCCCGCCCCCCAAACTATCCGCATCGGCGCCGGGTCCGGCATGTCCGACGACCGGATTCCTCCCGCCGTCGAACTTATCGAACGTGGTGATCTGGACTACATCTGCTGCGAATGCTTGGCAGAACGCACGACCGCGCGTGAGGCGCTGGACCGAGCCCGCAACCCCGCCCGCGGCTTCACTCCGACCCTGCTGGAACGCATGGAAGCGATCCTTCCCCCCGCCCGCGCCCACGGCGTGCGAATCGTATCCAACATGGGCGCGGCCAACCCGCGCGGCGCGGCTCGCGCCGTGCTGGACGCAGCGCCCGACTGGGGCTGCAAGGACACCAGCTGCGCGGTGGTCCTGGGCGACGATGTGACCGAGACGGTGCGCACCATGCCCGGCCTGCCGATCCTGGAAGACGGCACACCGCTGGAATCCATCCTGCCGCGCATGGCCTCCGCCAACGCCTATCTGGGCGCGGATGTGGTGGCAGCGGCACTGGCGACCGGGGCGCCGGTGGTCATCACCGGCCGAGTGGCCGATCCTTCGCTGTTCCTCGGCCCGATGCTGCACGCGTTCGGCTGGGGCTACGACGAATGGGAGAAGCTGGCCGCCGGAACGTTGGCCGGCCATATGCTGGAGTGTACCGGCCAGCTCACCGGCGGCTGCTTCGCCGATCCGGGGATGAAAGACGTCGCGGACCTGGCCGGGCTTGGCTATCCGTTCGTCGATGTCACCGCGGACGGAACCATCACGTTGGGCAAGACGCCAGGTTCGGGCGGGCGATTGGACCGGGCCACCTGTACCGAACAAATATTGTACGAAATCCACGATCCCGCCGCCTACATTACCCCCGATTGCGTGCTGGACATCACCGGCGTGACCTTCCGCCAGACGGCCGCGGACCGCGTGGCAGTGCTCGGCGCCGCCGCCCGACCGCGCACGCCCACCTATAAAGTCGTGGTCGGGTATTTCGACGGCTATATCGGCGCCGGCGAGATGGGCTATGCGGGCCCCAACGCGGTCGCGCGGGCGCGCCTGGGCGCCGAAGTGGTCGCCGAACGGCTCCGCCGCCGCGGCTTCGTATATTCCGAATACCGCGCCGACCTGATCGGGCTGACCAGCCTGCACGGCGATACCGGCATCCACCATCCGGACCCCTATGAAGTCCGCCTGCGCATCGCCGCCCGCACCGAAAACCGCCGCGCCGCCACGGCCGTCGGCGCCGAGATCCGCGCGCTGCATATGCAAGGCCCCGGCATGGCCGGCGGCGGGATCGACCTCGGCGCCCGCGAGGTGCTGGCGGTGAAATCGGTGCTGCTGGACCGCACGCTGGTGCGGCCGGAAATCCTGCTGGAGCACGGGCGATGATCGTCTATGATCTGGCCCACGCCCGCGCCGGCGACAAGGGCAATACCTCCAATATTTCGGTCACCGCCTACTCCGCCGAAGACTTCGGAACGCTGCGGACCGCATTGACCCCCGAACGGGTGCACGACGCGTTCCGTCACCTTGGCGCCACCCGGGTCCGCCGCTACGAACTGCCCAACCTCAGTGCGCTGAACTTCGTGATCGACGGCGTGCTGGGCGGCGGCGTAACCAGATCCTTGCGCATCGACCCGCATGGCAAGGCACTCAGCGCGCTGATGCTGACAATCGATCTGGGCAACCACTACCCACCGGACCCGAGCGCCGTATAAGCCCGGATCGCGGCGGCCACCTGATCGGCCGGCATCGCCCCGCCCAGCATCCCCGCCGCTGCGCGCGGATGCCCCGCCATCGCCGTTACCGCCGCCCAATCCGCCCGCACCCGCCCCGAAGACCCCGGACCCAGCGTGCGCATCATCTCCGCTGCCTCGGCGGCCCGCCCAGACATCGCCAGCGACAGCGCCAGATTTACCTGCGCCGCACGAAACCCTGGCCGCGCAGCCAACGCTGTTCGATACGCAACCCGCGCCGCCCGATGCCGCCCTCGCAAATCGCGCACCACGCCCAGATCGTTCCACGCCACCCAATCCCCCAGCCGCGCCGCCACCACGGCCCGAAACTGAACCGCCGCGACACCCGGCGAAATCCGCGCCAGCAACCGCCCCAACACCACCCGAGCGCCCCAATCCGAGGGCACACGCGCCACCCCCGCCCGCAACCGATCCACCGCGCGACCAACCTGACCCAACGCAGCCAACGCCTCCCCGGTCACCACCAACGCCGCCCCATCCGACGGATCCCGCGCCAAAACCCGCTGCCCGGCCTGCAACGCCAACACCGGGTTCCCTCCCGCCAACGCCGCCCTCGCCACCTCAACGCCGGGTGCCCCGGCAACCCGACCCACGGCACAGCCACCCAGCACCAACGCCAGAATCCCCATCCCGGCTATTTGGCGTCGCCTGATCGGGCCGGTCGGAGGGGAGGGCGGTCATGATGCGGAGCACCGCGGGGCCGCCGACGACGATGAAGACGCAGGGCAGGATGAACACCACCATTGGCAGGGTGAGCATGACGGGCAGGCGGGCGGCGCGTTCCTCGAATCGGGTCAGGGCTTCCTGGCGCATTTCCGCCGACAGGCCGCGCAGCGCGGCGACCAGGGGCGTGCCGTATTGCATGGATTGCGTCAGCGTGACGGCCAGGCGCTTGAGGCTATCGAGGCCGGTGCGCCGCGCCATGGCGTCCAGCGCCAGGCGGCTTTCGGCGGTGATTTGCAACTCGCGCGACGTGGTTTCCAGTTCTTTTGCAATCGCGGGGTGCGCGGCGCGAATTTCATTTGCCACCCGGGCGATGGCCGCTTCCAGACCCAGGCCGGCCTGGGTGCAGATCACCATCAGATCCAGCGAATCCGGCAGGCCCTTTTGCAACGCCGTCAGGTAGCGTTTGCGTACTTGTTTCACGCTGGTGTCGGGGGCCAGCAGGCCGATCAGCGCAGCGGCGCCGATCGCGGCGAAGCGCGTCACCGGTTGCAGGGTCATGCCGTGCAGCGCGGCTAGCGCCAGCAACGGCAAGCCGAGGAACAGCACCAGCTTAGCCCCCACGAACAGCGCCAGGCCGTTGACGCCGCGCAGGCCTGCGGCGGACAGAGTTTGTTCCAACTCGGCCAGGGTGCGTCCCGGCAGCACGCCGCTGCGCGCGATGGCATGGCCAAGCCCTGCGACCAGGCGGGCCGGCAGCGCGCGGAGATCCCCGGTGGGGCGCGGCGTTGCGTCCGGCAATTTGCCTTTGGCGACATCGATGCGCTGGCGCAATTTGCGGTCCCGCGCGACCATCGCGACCAGGGCGGCGGCACCGCCGGCAAGCACCAGCCATCCCGCCAGCGCCGCCAGAAGCAGATACGGGTGCGCGCGCATCCGCCTCAGGCCAGGGTTTTCTGGATGATGGTGCGCATCGCCAGCACGCCGATGCCAAGCGAAAGTGCCGCGATTCCCAGCAGCGAATGTCCGGTATGGGAGGTGAACAGCACCGCCATGTAGCTGGGTTCCAGCACCGCGATCATCCCGCCCGTGGCCACCGGGAGCACGGCCAGGACCAGGGCGCTGGTGCGCGCCTCTGACGACAGCGCCTTGCCGCGGCTTTGCAGCGCGACGCGCTTGCGAATGACGTCGGCCAGGTTGTCCAGCACTTCGGTCAGGCCGCCGCCGGTTTGTGCCTGCAAGCCGATCGCGGTGGCAAAGAAGCGGTATTCGCCCAGCCCGGTGCGTTGGCCAAGCTCGCGCAACCCCTGTTCCAGCGGAATGCCGATCAGGACCTGTTCGTGCAAGCGGGCGAACTCGGTAGAGGTGGGCGGCTGGGCCTCCTGGGAGACGGCGCGGATCGCCTCGGCGACCGGAATGCCGACGCGGACGGCGCGCACGATCATGGCCAGCGCGTCAGGCAGTTGCGTCAGCAGGCGCTGACGGTAGCGCGCGTCCGCCCAGCCGAAAAAGCTGCGTGACAGGATCACGGCCGCGGGCGGGATCGCCAGCAGCGCCAGGTTCCCGGCCACGCCCTGTGCCAAACCGGCGCCGATCCGCGCCACGATCAAGGAAGCGGGCAGCACCACCCACCAGCGCAGCGGATAGCGCTCCGCCTTGCGCGGATCGAAGCCGAACAATCCGCCCGCGCGCTGATACAGCGGGGGGCGTTCCGATGTGTCGGTGCGCGCGATCGAGGGCGCGGCGACGGCGCGCACGCGGGCCAGCGGATTGACCACGTGCTCCAGTCGCTCGGCTTTGCGGCGCCGGTCCTCGTTCGCCCGAGCGGCGAGCAGGCCGGCCACGGCCAGCGCCATCAGCGCCAGCACCGCGACCCCCAGCAGCAGCAAGGCGGGATGGGGGAGCGCGGTCATGCTCCGTCGTGCCCCGCGGCGGTGAGCGCGGCCATCCAGGGTTCCACCAGGTTGAAATACGCCAGGCGTTCGGAGAACCCCGGTCGCGCGCGGCTGGCGACATAGCGGCCGGCGAGCCGGCCGTCCGGGCGTTCGCCGATGGTTTCCAGCCGGAACACGTCATTCATGATGACGACCTCGCCTTCCATCCCGCAAACCTCGGTGACCTGCACGATGCGCCGACCGCCGTCGCGCTGACGTTCGACCTGCACGATCAGGTCGATCGCGCTGACGATCTGGATGCGGATGGCGGCCGAAGGCAGGCCCATATTACCCATCTGCACCATGTTCTCGATCCGGGTCAGCGCGTCGCGGGAGGTGTTGGCGTGGATCGTGGACATGCTGCCGTCATGGCCGGTGTTCATGGCCTGGAGCATGTCGAACGCCTCCGCGCCGCGGACCTCGCCGATAATGATGCGGTCGGGGCGCATCCGCAGCGCGTTGCGGACCAAGTCGCGCTGGGTGATCTCACCCTTGCCTTCCAGGCTGGGGGGGCGGGTCTCCAGGCGGACGATATGCGGTTGTTGCAGTTGCAGCTCGGCAGCGTCTTCGACCGTGACGATCCGCTCGCCATGATCGATCAGACGCGACATCGCGTTCATCAGCGTGGTCTTGCCCGAACCGGTGCCGCCGGAGATCACCACGTTCAGCCGCGCCCGGGCGGCGATCTGCAATACCTGCGCCACGGGTTCCGTCAGTGCGCCGAAGCCGATCAGGCGCGCGAAATCGATCGTCTTCTTGCCGAATTTGCGGATCGACACGCAGGGTCCGTCCAGCGCCAGCGGCGGCAGGACGATATTGACGCGCGATCCGTCCTTCAGCCGCGCATCCACCATCGGGCTCGATTCATCGACGCGCCGCCCGACCGCGGCGGCGATGCGCTGGCAGATCGCGGTCAGATGCGCGGAATCGCGGAACCGCACCTCGGTCATCGACACTTTGCCGCCGCGTTCCACGAACACGCGATGCGGGCCGTTGACCATGATATCGGCGATGGAGTCGTCGTCCAGCAGCGTCTCCAGCGGGCCAAGACCGAGCATGTCGGCCACCAGCTCGGCGGCCAGCGCGCGCTGCTCACGGGCGTTCAGTTGCAGCCGGCGTTCGGTGGCGATCTCCGACAGCAGGCGCTCCACCTCCGGGCGCAGCCGATCGGCCGGGAGGGCAGCGACGGCGGCGGGTTCCAGGCGCCCCAGGCATTGCGCGCGCAGCTCGGCGATCGCTTCCGGCGGCGCGGTGGAGGCCGGGGCGGCAGGCAGCCCCGGCGCGGCCGGCTGATCCTCGGCGCGGCGGCGGCCGAAGCTGGGGAGGGTGATGACCCCGCTCATGGGCGGGAGACGACGCGCTGGGACATGGCGCGCGCAGGGTGGGCGCGGAAGGTTTCCGCTTGGTGAATCCCGGCGGGCTTTATAGCGGCGGCGCGCACGTCAGCGGATCGGTCCCGGCGTAGTGCCGCGGGCGGGTGCGCCTACCCCGGCAGGTCGCGCCAGATCGGGTCCTTCAGGTGGACGAGAAAAGCGTCGTGCGCGGCCAGTTCCGCCTCGGACGGGTGGATCGGGCGCGGCGTGCGACGCGCGGCGGGTTCGTACGATACCGCCTGCCGGGCGCGGGATTCGCTTTGCAATGTCAGGCCGCGCTGGCGTCCGCCGGTCAGCTCCACATAGACCTGCGCCAGCAGCTTGCAGTCCAGCAGCGCGTTATGGGTGGTGCGCGCGGACAGATCGATGCCGAACCGGCGGCACAGCGCGTCCAGGCTGTTCGGCATGCCGGGAAACCGGGTCCGTGCCAGGGTCAGGCTGTCGATCATCCGCTCGGGTGCCAGCGGCTTGCGGCCGATGCGGGCCAGCTCGGCGTCAAGGAACCCGAAATCGAACGGCGCGTTGTGCGCAACCAGAGGGCCGTCGCCCAGGAACGCCAGCAGAGCGTCGGCGATCTGCGCGAAACGGGGTTTCCCGACGACGTCGGCGTTGCCGATGCCGTGGATGCGGGTGACCTCGTCGGGGATATCGCGCTCGGGGTCCAGCAGCGCGTGATAATGGCGGTCGGTGGGCAGGTCGTTGATCAACTCGATCGCCGCGATCTCGATCACGCGGTCGCCGGTTGCCGGGTTCAATCCGGTTGTTTCCGTATCGAACAAGACACTGCGGGTCACCGGCGCAACTCCTCGATCAGGCGCAGTATTTGGCGACGCGCGTGGTAGCGCGACAGGCCGGTGCGGATCACCGTATCGGCGCGGGCGCGCTTGGCCGCATCCGGCATCTGGCGCGCGATCACGGCCGCCGCCTGGGCCGCATCCATCCGCCCGCGCTTGCGCACGCGATGGCGCTGCACCGCAGACGGCGCCGAGACCACCACCACGCGGTCCACCCGATCGGCGCCGCCGGTTTCGAACAACAGCGGGATATCCAGCACCGCGATCGGCCGCCCGGCGCGGCGGGCGCGGGCGAGGAAGCGGTGCTCGGCGGCGCGCACCAGCGGGTGGATCAGCGCCTCCAGCCGACGCAGCGCGTCCGGCTTTCCGAGCACCGCGGCGCGCAGCCGGGCGCGATCCACGGCGCCATTCTGCGTGGTGCCGGGGAAGGCCGCCGCGATCGCGGCGACCGCCGCGCCGCCGCGGCCTTGCAGGGCATGCACGGCGGCATCGGCGTCGAACACCGGGATACGGGCCCCGCGGAACACGGATGCGGCGGTGGATTTTCCCATGCCGATCCCCCCGGTCAGGCCGATGACGATCATGTCCGCGGCAGGTCCGCGAGCACGAAATCGCGCAGCGCCACGTCCACCTCCGGGTCCACGCCGAACCAGGCGTGGAACCCCGGGCGGGCCTGGTGCAGCAACATCCCCAGGCCGTCGATCGCGCGCACCCCATGGGCGCGGGCGGCGGCGAGCAGCGGGGTTTCCAAAGGGACATAGACCAGGTCGATCACGGTCAGGCCGGGAGCGGCGCGGGTGAAGTCCAGACCAGGGTCGCCATGACCATGCATCCCGAGCGTGGTCGCGTTCACCACCAGCGCGCAATCGGCCAGCACGGCGGAGCGGCGCGACCAGTCGAGCACGCGCAGCCCGCGCAGGTCCGCGGCCAGGGCGGTGGCGCGAGCCTCGGTGCGGTTGGTGACGTGGACGGGCACGCCCAGTGCCAGCAGGGCGGCGGCGGTGGCCCGGGCCGCGCCACCGGCGCCCAGGATCAGGGCGGGGCCGGCAGCGGGGTCCACGCCGGCGTCGGCCAGGCCGGCGAGGAAGCCGAATCCGTCCGTGTTGCTGCCGGCGATATGGCCGTCGCGGAAGACCAGCGTGTTCACCGCGCCGGCACGCTGGGCGGTGGCGTCCACCCGGTCGCACAGCGCGAACGCGGCCTGCTTGTGGGGGACGGTGACATTCGAGCCGGCGAATCCGGCCGCCATCAGCCCGCGCATGGCCGGGACGAAATCGGCGGGCGCGATGGCGAAGGGAACATAGGCGCCATCGATGCCGTAGCGTTCCAGCCAGTAACCGTGGATGCGCGGCGAGCGCGAATGGCTGACGGGCCAGCCGGCGATGCCGGCGACGCGGGCGGTGGCGGTAAGGAGTCGCATGGGCGCAGCATTCCCCGGGGGCGTGGGAAGATCAACCGGCGGGGGGGGACCTCAATCGAACTGGGCTGCGCGCGCAGCCTGCTTTGTCCTCCTGGCACATTGCTCGATCAGCATGTGATGCCGACCCGGTCGAAAAAGAAGAGCCTACAGACAAGCCCGTCCCCAACTTTCCCCCAGACGTGATCCCCCGCCCCCGGCACTTCCCCTGGCGCCCCCGATCTGCGGTGCTACAACCCTGCTCCATCTCGGTCCAAGCAGAATGTCCCAGGCAGGCCCCCGCACCGCCACCATCCTGGTCGTCGATGACGACCCCGAGGTGCGCGAAATCGTCACCGAGATCCTCACCGATTACGGCCACCAGGTCCTGCCCGCCGATGGCGGGATCGAGGCGTTGCGCCTGATCGAGGCCACCCCCGCGATCGAGCTGATGATCACCGACGTGCGGATGCCGGATATCTCCGGCCTGGAACTGGCGGCCCGCGCGCGCCGGGCGCGGGAGGGGATGAAGGTGATCCTGATCTCGGGGTTTTTCCCCGGCCAGAATGTCGGCGCGCGGGTGCTGCTGAAGCCGTTTCGCATGGCCGAGCTGCACGAGGCCGTGCAGGCGGAGCTGGCGGATTAGGCTGCCCGCCGCGCGGCCCGCCAGCGCCACACCCACCAGACCGCCCCTGCCAGGATCAGCACCAGGGCCAGCGCGTCCAGCCGGTGCATCGCCGTGCGCAGTGCCGGGGAGGCGTCCCAGGCCCGCCCCAGCCGATACCCCGCCCAGGCCAGCCCAAAGCACCACGGCCAGGACCCCACGAACGTGTAAAGCTGGAACCGCCCCATCGGCATCCGCGCCACGCCCGCCGGCAGCGCGATGAAGGTGCGGATCACCGGCAGCAACCGCCCGAGCAACACCGTGATCCCGCCGCCATGAGCGAAAAACCGCTCCGCCCAGGCCAGTTCCCGCTGTCCCAGCAGCACGAAGCGCCCCCAGCGCAACACCGCCGGCCGGCCGCCATAATAGCCCACGACATAGGCCAGGGTGGACCCAATGTTGCAGCCGATCGCGCCGGCGGTGGCCACCCAGAACAGGGTCATCCGCCCCTCGGCAGCCAGAAACCCGGCGAACGGCATGATGATCTCGGAGGGAAGCGGGATACAGGCGGACTCGACCGCCATCAGCCCCGCCACGCCCGCGTACCCGGCCGCCGAGATCACGCCGATGATCCAGCCGGCCAGCGCTCCCATCAACGACAAGGCAATTCTCCCGTGGCGTGCGTGGTGGCGGTGATGCCACGGCCGGCACCGGGTTGGGTAGAGTCTCGGTTTGGAAGGCGCCGCCTTTCAAACCGAGACTCTCCCACGGGTTGACAGGTCCCGCCTGGGCGCCTATCCGGCCGCTTCCGTTTCCCCGGTTTTTCCGAGTTCCGATCATGCGCGTCCGCAACAGCCTTCGTTCCGCCAAGATCCGCGACAAGAACTGCCGCGTGGTGCGCCGGCGTGGGCGCGTCTATGTGATCAACAAGAAGAACCCGCGGATGAAGGCGCGCCAGGGCTGATCCTGGCGCTTGCCGGGGCCGCCCGCGCGGCCCATTCTCCCCGCCCTGCCGGGAGAGCCGCCGATGATCCGTCTGCCCGATCCGAAGCCCGAGATCATGGCCAACCGCGACGCCATCGTCGCCGGCCTGCGCGCGCTGCTGCCGGAAGACGCGGTGATCTCGGACCCGATCGAACTCAAGCCATACGAGACCGACGGGTTGTCCGCCTATCGCCAGCCGCCCTTGGCCGTGGTGCTGCCGCGCAGCACCGAGGAAACGGCCGCCGTCCTGCGCTTCCTGCACGCGAAGGGGGTACGGGTGGTACCGCGCGGCGCCGGCACCTCGTTATCCGGCGGAGCGCTGCCGCTGGCGGACGCGGTGGTGGTGGGGATGATGCGGATGAACCGCATCCTGACCATCGACTACGCCGATCGGTTCGCGGTGGTGGAAGCCGGTGTCACCAATCTCGGCATCACCGGCGCGGTGGCGGGACAGGGGTTCTTCTATGCGCCCGATCCGTCGTCGCAACTGGCCTGCATGATCGGCGGCAACGTCAACATGAACTCGGGCGGCGCGCATTGCCTGAAATACGGCGTCACCGCCAACAATCTGCTGGGGCTGCGGCTGGTCACCATCGCAGGCGAAATCGTCGATGTGGGCGGCGCGCATCTGGACGCCGCGGGCTATGACTGGCTCGGGCTGCTGACCGGCAGCGAGGGGATGTTGGCGGTCATCACCGAAGTTACGGTGCGCATCCTGCGCGGTCCGGAAGGCGCGCGGGCGATGCTGGCGGCGTTCAAATCGAACGAAGTCGCCGGCGCCTGCGTGGACGCGATCATCGGCTCGGGCATCATCCCGGTCGCGCTGGAATTCATGGACCGCCCGGCCATTCACGCCTGCGAGGCGTTCGCCCATGCCGGCTATCCGCTGGACGCCGAGGCGATGCTGATCATCGAAGTGGAAGGCAGCACCGCCGAGCAGGACGATCTGCTGGGCCGGATCAGGGCAATCTGCGAACGCCATGATCCGATCAGCCTGAAAGTCTCGCAATCGGCCGCGGAATCGGCCGCGATCTGGAAGGGGCGCAAGGGCGCGTTCGGCGCGGTGGGGCGGATCAGCCCGGATTATCTATGCATGGACGGCACCATCCCCACGTCCCGCCTGCCCGAGGTGCTGGGGCGGATCGGCGCGATGTCGGCCGAATACGGGTTGCAGGTGGCCAATATCTTCCATGCCGGGGACGGCAATCTGCACCCGCTGATCATGTTCGACGCCAACGATCCGGACAGTTTCCGCAAGGCGGAACATTTCGGCGCCGAGATCCTGAAGCTGTGCGTGGAAATGGATGGCTGCCTGACCGGTGAGCACGGCGTCGGCGTGGAAAAGCGCGATCTGATGGGCACGCAGTTCACCGCGATCGAGCTGGACCAGCAGCGGCGCATCAAATCCGCCTTCGATCCCGGCTGGCTGCTCAACCCGCACAAGGTGTTCCCGCTGGCCGCGGCCTGAGAGTTTGCCAATGAACGCCCGTCCGCCGCGGGGAGTTCGCTTGCTTGTCAGGCTCTGAGCGGCCGATGGATGCTGCGCCGGCCCCGACCGGCATTCCCGCGACACTCGGCCATCCCGACGCGGCGCGGTTCTGGCTGGTCGTGATCCTGACCGGGATCGGCGCCGGCGTTGGCGCGATCGTGCTGACCCGGCTGCTGGAAGCGGTGCAGCGACTGGCCTGGCCGGGCTCCGCCAATCTTCTGGACGCGGCCACCGGCGGCGGCCCCTGGCGGCATGTGCTGGTACTGCTGGGCGCGGGGGCGCTGACCGGCCTGGCGCAGATCGTGCTGCGGCGGCTGACCAGCGGCAACGCGATCGATCTGACCGAGGCCATCTGGTTCCGCGCCGGCCGCCTGCCCGCGCTGCGGACCCTGGCCAGCGCCATGCTGTCCGTGGTGCTGGTGGGCATGGGCAGTTCGCTGGGACGCGAGGGCGCGCCCAAGCAGGCCGGCGCGGTGATCGCGAACGCGCTGTCCGATCGCGCGCGGCTGTCGGACGAGCAGCGGCGCCTGCTGGTGGCCTGCGGCGCCGGCGCCGGCATGGCCGCGGCCTATGGCGTGCCGCTGGGCGGCGCGCTGTTCGCGGTGGAGGTGCTGCGCGGGACGCTGGCGCTGCGGCTGATTCTGCCGGCCTTGCTGGCTTCGTTGATCGCGACCGCGGTGGCCTGGTCGGTACTGCCGGATGCGGTGACCTATGTGATCCCGGCCTATCCCTCGGCCTGGCCGGTGGTGGTGTGGGCGCTGGTGGCGGGGCCGGTCGTGGGGGTGGTTTCCGTGGGCTATGTGCGCGCGATCGCCTGGGCGGATGCGCATAAGCCCGGCGGATGGCGGCGGGTGCTGTGGCCGGTGCTGGCGCTGGGGGTGCTGGGGGTGGTCTCGATTCCGTTTCCGCAGTTGCTGGGCAATGGGCGGGATGTGGCGCAACTGGCGCTGGTGGGGCAGGTGGCGCCGGTGCTGTTGCTGGTGCTGGTGGTGTTGAAGCCGGCGGCGACGGTGATGTGCCTGGGCAGCGGGGCGCCGGGAGGGTTGTTCACGCCGTCCTTGTCGCTGGGGGCGCTGCTGGGGGGGCTGCTGGGATGGGGCTGGTCGCTGCTCTGGCCCGGGGCGCCGCTGGGGCTTTACGCGCTGTGCGGCGCCGGGGCGGTGCTGGCGGCAACCACGCAGGGTCCGGTTTCGGCGGTGGTGCTGGTGATGGAGCTGACCGGGCGGGACCGGTCCTTCATCGTGCCGCTGCTGCTGGCGGTGGTGTCGGCGACTTTGGTGGCGCGGAGCATCGAGCCGCGCTCGATCTACGACGCGCGGCTGACGGATGCGGAGGTGACGGCGCGGCAGCGCACGCGCGAGCCGCCGGTGCATCCGGTGTGAGGGGAGAGGCGGCTTTGCCGCAACCGCGATGCCGAGCGGCGCGGTGCGGATATTGTTGTTTTATCGTAACTAAATAGGCAAGCGAAATCCCGGCCCGGGATCTGCGTTTTTCGATCTGTGGTTGGCCCAGGCGCGGCGGGAACAACCAAGCGCAGCGCGGTGACGGGGGACGTTTGCCCAAAGCCCGCAGGATCGAGGGACGCTGGATCCGGGCACGTACGCGTGGGGCAGCGTGAGCGGGCGGGCGCGTTGCCGTGCTGGCCCGGCATGGCGGGCGCGGCGGCTGCATCCGGCGCGGGGGACGCGGCGAGGCGGTCATCGCCGCGTTGTTCCGAGGGTACGGCGGCCGAGACCTGAGCCTGCGCCGGAGCATCGCCGGTCGGCTGGGGCGGCTGGACCGGCACAAGGCGCGCCTGGTCGGATTCGGGGATGGTCTGGCCAGCGTCCTGAGCGGTGACCTGGGTGGTTTCCGGCCAGGTCGCGGCCGCGGGGCCATCATTCGCCTGGCAGGGGGCGGCGTTCGACGCCGCGGCGGCGTTCGCAGCGGCTTGCGCGACGGCCGAGGCAAGCTGGGCCGAGAAGCGCCGCAACCACCGCGTCATCTGCCACATCAGCAGCCGCATCATCAGGTTCCGGCTGTGCTGCGCAGCAATGGCCTCGCACATATGCTCCACGATCTGGGTCAAGCAATCGGCCAGGGCCTGGAGCGGTGTGTCGGTCACGGGGCGATATAACCCTAAAAACTATAATATTCCGCTAACGAACATCGGCTTCGCACCGGTCGCGCGGCAGCAGCGGCGCCGCCCTTGCGCACCTGCTTGTCGGTGTATTTGGCCTTGTCCCCGCGCGGCATGTCACGCCTTCCTGTCGTCTCGTTCAGGTGGACCGAAACACCCGAACCGGCACCGACTTGGCGGCCGGAACCTTGCTCCGCTCGGCATGATGCCATAAGGGAATCAACGCGTTGGTCTCGGGGTAGTAAGTACCGATACAACCATCGGGGATGTCGTATTGCACCACCCGGAAGCCGGTCATCCGC
>DAHWDR010000234.1:0-8327 GCA_027330745.1 Acetobacteraceae bacterium
CCGCCTGCCGCTCCGCCAGCGCCTCCTCCGTGAACCCCTCCACCAGCCCCGAAAACAACCGGAACCAGTTCAGCTCCGCCCGCAGCCGCACGAACACGCCGCCCAGACCGATCGCCGAGCGGTCCATCAGCACGAACTCGCGCGGTGGCTTCACGCCCCCGGTACGTTGCAGCCCGGCATGGACCCGTTCCGCCACCTCGCGCCCGAATTGCGGATCGTAGCTTTCCTGGATCGGCCGCACCCGGTCCTGGGTCAGCGGTTCGTACAGGAACCGCGCCCAGTCGTTCAGCACCGCCATCTTGTCATCCGTCAGCCCGACGAACCCCCAGGTCGCATAGGCCCGATGCGCCTTGGCATCGTCGTGGTCGCGCACCGCTTCGTACAGATCGATCACGCCGCGCACGAACTGCGACGGGAACACCCGGATCGCGCCGAAATCCAGCAGGTTGACCGACCCGTCGGCGCACACCTGGTAGTTGCCCAGATGCGGATCGCCATGGATCACGCCATAACGGTAGAACGGTACGTACCACGCCCGGAACAACGCCGCGGCAATCCGGTTGCGTTCCTCCGCCGGCGGGTCCTCGCCCAGGCGCGCCATCAGCGGGCGGCCGTCCAGCCAGGTCATGGTCAGCAGCCGCCGCGTGCACAGCCCGTCCACCGGCACCGGAACATGCACGTCGGGAACGTCGCGCAGCATGATGCCGTATAGCCGCATCTGCGCCGCCTCGCGCTCGTAATCCAGCTCCTCGCGCAGCCGCGCGGTCAGTTCCTTGTAGATTTCCTCATGCTGGATCGCGTTGTCCATGCGGTGATACACCGCCATCGCCAGTTTCAGCTGGCGCAGATCGGCCTCCACCGTGCTCGCCATGTCGGGGTATTGCAGCTTGCAGGCCACCTCGGTCCCGTCATGCAGCACCGCGCGATGCACCTGACCCAGGCTGGCCGCGGCGGACGCCTCGCGCGAGAACGAGGCGAAGCGCTTTTCCCAGTCCACGCCAAGCTCGCTCGCCATGCGTCGGCGCACGAAATTCCAGCCCATGGCAGGCGCGTTGGCCTGTAGCTGCGCCAGTTCTTCGGCGTATTCCGCCGGCAGCGCGTCGGGCACCGTGGACAGGAACTGCGCCACCTTCATCAGCGGGCCTTTCAGCCCGCCCAGGATGGTGCGCAGATCCTCGGCATGCGCCGCGCGATCGGTCCGTATCCCAAACATTTTCGCGCCCGCCACCCGCGCCGCGATCCCGCCCATCGCGCCGGAGGTCCGCGCCATGCGCCGGATCTCGCCGAACAGCGAACTGCCGTCTTCCGACGCCATCAGCCCATCGCCTCCAGCTCGTCGATGAAGCCCGCGATCACGTCCAGGCCGCGCTTCCAGAACGATGGCTGGGACGCATCCAGGCCGAACGGCGCCAACAGCTCCCGATGGCGCTTCGTGCCGCCCGCGCGCAGCAGGTCCAGATATTTCGCGGCGAATCCCGGATGGCCCTCGCGGAACACGGCATACAGCGCGTTCACCAGGCAATCCCCGAACGCATAGGCATACACGTAGAACGGGGAATGGATGAAATGCGGCACGTACGACCAGAATACGTCGTAGTCCGGAGAAAACGCGAACGCCGGCCCCAGGCTTTCCACTTGCACGGACCGCCAGATCTCGCCGATCCGTTCGGGCAGCAACTCGCCCTGGCGGCGTTCTTCGTGCACCAGCGTCTCGAAGCGGTAGAACGCGATCTGGCGCACCACCGTGTTCAGCATGTCCTCCACCTTGGCGGCCAGCATGATCCGCCGCCGGCGCGGGTCGGTCTCCGCGTCCAGCAGGGCGCGGAAGGTCAGCATCTCACCGAACACGCTGGCGGTTTCAGCCAAAGTCAGCGGCGTGGAGGAACGCAGATATCCCTGCGCCGTGCCGGCCAGAACCTGGTGCACGCCGTGGCCGAGTTCATGCGCCAGGGTCATCACGTCGCGCGTCTTGCCGTGGTAGTTCAGCAGCAGATAGGGATGCGCGGACGGCACCGTGGGATGCGCGAACGCCCCACCCGCCTTGCCCGGATGCAAGGTCGCGTCGATCCAGGGACGGGCGAAGAAGCGCGCGCCCACCTCCGCCAGTTCCGGACTGAAGGCGCGATAGGCGGATAGCACCCGCTTCTGGGCGTCGGCCCAGGGGATTTCCTGGTCGTCGTCCTCGGGCAGCGGCGCGTTGCGGTCCCAGTGTTGCAGCTTGTCCAGACCCAGCCAGCGGGATTTCATCGCGTAGTAGCGATGCGCCAGCCGCGGGAAATCGGCGCGCACGGCGGCAACCAGCGCGGCCACCACCTCGTCCTCCACCATATTGGCGCGGTTGCGCGCGGAACCCGGCGCCGGGTAGTGGCGCCAGTCATCGACGATCGCCTTGTCCTTCGCCAGCGTGTTGGTGATCAGCGCGAATAATTTCACCCGCTCGGTGAAGGCGGCGCCGATCGCGCGGCCGGCGACCTCGCGCACGGCGCGGTCGCGGTCCGACAATTTGTTCAGCGCCGCGCTCACGGTCAGCGACTCGCCGGCAACGTCGATGCGCATCCCGGCCATGGTCTCGTCGAACAGGCGCGACCAGGCGGCGTGGCCGGTGACGTCCTTCTCGTGCAGCAGTTTTTCCAGCTCGTCGGATAGTTGGTGCGGGCGGAACACGCGCAAATCCGCAAGCCACGACCGCCAGGGGGCCAAAGCAGGGTCGCGCAGCTTGGCTTCCAGCACCGGCTCCTCCAGCCGGTTCAGCTCCAGGGTGAAGAACAGCAGATCGCTGCTGATCGTGGTCACGCGCTCGGTTACGTCCTGATAGAAGCGGGCGCGGGCGGCATCGGTCTGATCGGCGGCGAACAACAACTGGGCGTAGGACGCGAGGCGACCCAGCACCTCCTCGATCGCCTCGTACTCGCCGATGGCGCCGGCCAGCGCCGCGCCGGACAGGCCCGCCAGCGTCGCGGCGTAGCGCGCGGCGAACGCCTTCGCCTGCGCTGCGGCGGCGGCGAAATCTCGGTCCACCGCCGGATCGTCCGGCGCGGGATAGAGATCCGTCAGGTCCCAGGCCGGCAGATCGGCCGCTTCGTGGGGGGAGGTTGGCCGCATCGCTTGCTGTTCCTGGGGCTGCTAAGACGTCTCGACACATAAGCGGCCCGCCGCCTTCGTCAAAGGGCGCCGACCGGGGAGGCGTTGTGACCGAGTATCCCAGCTGGCCCAACCTGGCGGCGATGATGTTCGACCGCGCCCGTCTCTGGCCGGACCGGAACATGCTGCGGTTCCATCATGACGGTGCCTGGCACGGCGTCACCTGGGGCGGGTTCGCGCGCGCAGCGGCCTCGGCCGCCCGCTTCCTGGCGGCGGCCGGCATTGTCCACGGCGACCGCGTGGTGATCTGCGCGCTCAACCGCCCCGAATATCCGATCGCCGAGACCGCGCTGATGGCCCTCGGCGCGGTCCCGGTTCCGGCCTACGTCACCAACACCGAGGCCGATCACGCCCATATCCTGCGCGATTGCGGGGCGCGCGCCGCAATCGCGGGCTCCGCGAAACTCGCCGCCACCTTGCGCGCGGCCGCCGGCCCCGCCGGGCTCGACCTGCTGGTGGTGATGGACGATCCACCGGAAGACACCTGCCCCTGGTCGGCGCTGGTCGCCGATCCCGCGCCCCCCGACGACAGCGCCGCCGCCGCCGCCGCGTACCCGCCGGAGACCCTGGCGGCGCTGATCTATACGTCGGGCACCGGCGGCGCGCCGCGCGGGGTGATGCTGCCGCACCGCGCCATCCTGTCGAATTGCCGCGGCGCCGCGGCGCTGGTCGCTCCGCTCCGCCTGGGGGCGGGGGATCTCTATCTGTCCTTCCTGCCGTTGGCGCACAGCTACGAACACACGGTGGGGCAGTTCTTCCTGCCCTCGCTGGGGGTGGAGATCGCGTATGCCCGCGGCGTGGAGCATCTGGCGGCGGATCTGCTCGCCACCCGCCCCACGGTGCTCGCCACCGTCCCGCGGGTGCTGGAAGCGGTGCGCGGCCGGGTTCTGGGCCAGGTGGCGCGTGCCGCACCGTGGCGGCAGCTTCTGTTCCGCCTCGCGCTGGATGCCGGGTTGGCGCGGTTGGACGGCGTTCCGCCGGCACTGCTGGCGCGTCTGGCGGACCCTCTGCTGGATCGTCTGGTGCGCGCCCAGGTGCGCGCGCGCTTCGGCGGGCGGATCAAG
Source organism: Acetobacteraceae bacterium (assembly GCA_027330745.1). Lineage (GTDB taxonomy): Bacteria > Pseudomonadota > Alphaproteobacteria > Acetobacterales > Acetobacteraceae > JAJZVS01. The sequence continues at coordinate 4,206 of DAHWDR010000234.1, forward strand.
ACCGCGATGTCGGGTGGCGCGCGGCTGGAGCCGGAGGTGGGGCGGTTCTTCCTCGCCCTCGGCCTCCCGGTGATGCAGGGCTACGGACAGACCGAGGCCGGTCCGGTCATCAGCGCCAACCCGCCGGGGGCGATCCGCATCGACAGCGTCGGCCGCGCCCTGGACGGCGTGGCGCTGCGTCTGGCCGAGGACGGAGAGATCCTGGTCCGCGGCGAGCTGGTCATGGCCGGCTATTGGGGACGCCCCGAGGACACCGCCGCCGTGATCCGGGATGGGTGGCTGCACACCGGCGATATCGGCACCCTGGATGCGGCCGGCTATCTGCGCATCACCGACCGGAAGAAGGACATGATCGTGCTGTCGGGGGGCGAGAATGTCTCGCCGGCGCGGATCGAAGGGATGCTGATCGCCGAACCCGAAATCGCCCAGGCGGTGGTGGCGGGCGATGGCCGCGCCGGCCTCGCCGCGCTGGTGGTGCCGCGGGAGGGGCATGATGCGATCGGCGTGGCGTTGGCGATCACGCGCGCCAATATGCGTCTGTCGGTGACCGAGCGCATCCGCCGCCACGCCGTTGTGCCGGCCTTCACCATCGAAAACGGGCTGCTGACCCCGTCCCACAAGGTGCGCCGCCTGCTGGTGCTGCGCGCGCATGGGGACGCGCTGGGCTAGGGTGCCCCCGCCCCGGCCGGCCGGCCGCACGAGAAAGCGCGGAAATATCCGGGTTCGGGGGATGCGAATCGGCAAATCGGGACTAACATCCCGATCTTGGCCGGCCGCAAGAGCGGCGCCGGCGCTGGCAGGGAAGGCGGGCACGATGGACTGGGATAAGCTCAGGGTGTTTCACGCTGTGGCGGAAGCGGGTAGCTTCACCCACGCGGGCGACACGCTGAATCTCAGCCAATCGGCGGTTTCCCGTCAGATTTCGGCACTCGAGGAAACCTTGGCGGTGCCGCTGTTCCATCGCCACGCGCGCGGATTGATCCTCACCGAACAGGGTGAGGCGCTGAACCGCACCGTCCGCGACGTCTTCGCCAAGCTGGCGATGACCGAGGCGCTGCTGACCGAAAGCAAGGAAAAACCCGTCGGTCGGCTGAAAATCACCACCACGGTCGGCTTCGGCGCCACCTGGCTTGCGCCGCGCCTGGCGCAGTTCCTGGACCTGTATCCGGATGTGTCGATCTCGCTGCTGCTGGACGACCAGGAGCTCGATCTGGCGATGCGGGAGGCGGATGTGGCGATCCGCATGCACCCGCCGAAGCAGCCCGACTTGGTGCAGCGGCATTTGATGTCGATGCACTGGGTGGTGTGCGCCTCGCCCGATTATCTGAAGAAATTCGGTGTGCCGCAGCGCGCCGAGGACCTGGATGCGCATCGGTTGATCCTGTTCGGCGACCACCACCCCCCGGTGCCGGACGTGAACTGGCTGGCCGAGGCCGGACGGCGCCCCGGCAATCCGCGCCGTGCGCTGCTGGAGGTGAACTCCACCCAGGCGGTGCAGACGGCGATCCGCGCCGGAATCGGATTGGGCGCGCTACCCGATTATCTGATGGCGGAAAGCCAGGACCTGGTGCGGATCCTGCCCGAACTGACCACGCCGCAGGTGGACGTGTTCTTCGTCTACCCCGAGGAACTGCGGAACTCGAAGCGGGTCGCGGTGTTCCGCGATTTTCTGCTGGCCCGCCTGGCCGAGATGGGGTGACGGCCGCGACGGTTCTGGCTCACGCGGCGCGCGACAGCGCCGGCGCCACGCGGCGCGGCGGACCCTGCTCGTGGGCGATGTCGAAGAACGTGGTGTAGGCGCGGAAGCGCTCCCGCTCCTCGGCCGGGTCCAGGCCATAATCGCTGAATCGGTAGGCCTCATGCGCGTAGCCGCCGTTCGGCTGGCGCGCGGCCAGCCGCGCTATCGCCGCTTCCGCGGTCGGCGACAGGCGCTGGCCGAAATGGCGATACACCTCACGCACGGCGCCAATCGGGTCCGCGGTCAGCGCATCGTAGTGGATATGGCAGATGCGCCGGTCGGTCGCGGCGCGCATCATCAGCGCCGCGCCATCGTGCCAGCGCGCCGCCTCATGGCGCCCGATCGCCTGGCGGTCGATATGGCGGGTGAACGGGCGGCGCAGCACCTCGGTGAGCCGCGCGACCGAGAGCACGACGCTGACCGGATCGCGATGGACGAACACCAGCCGCGCGTCCGGAAAGGCCGCGCGCAGGTCCCCCAGCGCGAACACGTGATCCGGACATTTCAGCACCCAGCGCGCTGGTGCCGCCCCTGGCGACGTGCCCGCATTGCCCTGGTGTTGCAGGTGCTGCAGGAAGCGGCGTTCGAACCGATAGGCCGGTAGCTGCCCGTCCGCATCCAGGAACGCGCGATAGGATGGCACATGATAGGTGGTATCGAAGCGCAAGCTGCGGAACACATGCGCCCCGATCTCCGAGCATTCCTGCGGCGAGGTCGCGCGCAGCGGATGCAGCCCCGGGAACGCGGGCGCGAGGCGGGCGAAGGCGGCGAGTTGGCGGTCCACCTGCGCGATGCGCCGATCGGGGGCGCCGTTTTCGGGCTGGTAGGGGGCGATGGTCTGCCAGACGCGCGGCGCCTGGTTGGCCGGATCTTCCAGCAACAGCCGGTGGAGGAAGCTGGTGCCGCTGCGGGGCAGACCGGTGATGAAGATCGGGGCCTCGATCGGCTCGTCGTGGATCGCGGGATCGCGCGCCTCCGCGGTGGCCAGGCGCGCGAGGTTGCCCAGGAACCGCCGCGCGTCCCAGGCGGTGGCGATGCGCCCCACCAGGCTGGGGGCGGATTCGGCCGCGCAGGCCGACAGCAGCCGCGCGAGCGGCTCGGCAAAGGGAATGTCGCCGAAGCCATCGGGACCGGCCATGCGCGCGATCAGGCGCGGGGCCGAGAGCGGCCGATCGAGCAGGCCGCTGCGCGCGAGCACGGAATCGGCAAGGCGGAGCAGGGAGGCGATCGGCATTGGCGGTCTCCGGACGAAGGCGAGCCACACACCGATCAGATAAGTCGCGCCCGCGCCGTTGTGCAGGGCAAAACCGCGGATCAACGCGCAGGATTACAAGACATTACAATTTGGGTGCGGCGTTCCGTCCGGCGCGCGGGATGGATCGGACCACCGCGGCACCTATATTGCCGGGAGTTGTCTTGCATCCCTCCCCCCCATCCTGCATTGACGCCGTCGCCGCGATCCGGTTCGGGCGCGGCCGGTGCAGCCCGGAGAAGCCCCTGTTGATGTCTCGGCCAATCCTGTCCCGGCGCCGCGGTCTCGCGTGGCTTGCGGCGTTGCCGATCCTGGCGTGCACCCCGCCAGGGTGGGCGGCAGCGGCGCCCGGTGGTGCCGACCCGGCCGCGGTGACAGCGCCGATCCGTGCGCTGAACGCGGAGCTGCTACGCATCATGCAGGCAGGCAAGACGGTACCGTTCGCGCGTCGTTACGCCATGCTGGCCCCGACCGTGGCGGCCGCGTTCGATCTGCCGCTGATCCTGCGCGTGTCGGTGGGGCCGGGATGGGCCAAGCTGCCGGCGGACCAGCAAACCGCGTTGCTGGTCGCGTTCCGTCGTTACACCGTGGCGTCCTATGTCGATAATTTTGACAGTTTCGATGGCGAGCATTTCGACCTGACGCCGCAGCCGCGGCCGGTGCCGGGTGGCGCGCAGGTGGTGCTGACGCAGATCGTCTCGCGGTCCGGCACGGCGCACCAGATCGATTACGTGATGCGTCAGGTGGATGGGGCGTGGAAGGCGGTGGACGTTCTGGCCGACGGCTCGATCAGCCGGGTCGCGGTGCAGCGGTCGGATTTCCGCCACCTGCTGGATCAGGGCGGCGCTCCGGCGCTGATGGCGAGCCTGCGGCGCAAAGTACGGGACCTGTCACGCGGATAGCGGGGTCCGGTTCGGCTTTGCCGCGTCCGGCATTATGGACGTCCCGTCATGGCCGGCTCCAGGCCACCCCCTGTCGGGACGCAGCGCTACGCCGCCAGCATCTGGCTGCGGACCAGGCGGGCGTATAATCCCCCGGCGCTCAGCAACGCGGCATGGGTGCCCTGTTCCACGGCGCGTCCGGCGTTCATCGCCACCACCAGGTCGGCGTCGCGCACGGTGGACAGCCGGTG
>DAHWDR010000250.1:0-14586 GCA_027330745.1 Acetobacteraceae bacterium
TGTACGCGACCTCGCAACGGATGCCGTTGGCGGTGAGAATGTCGAGAACGCGCCACAGCCGCGAGACGCGGCGGTTGCCGGCGGTGGGGTTGAACACGATGACCATGGGCGCGCGAATCCTTCGGCTAGCCTGCCTGGGTATCGTGGTTACGTGGCATACCGATGACCGATCGGTGATGATTGCGAGAAAGCGATCCTTGCGTTGCCGTCACGCAATCTTAACTCGCCCGGCGCGGCGCGTTCTACGACTCTGCGCCGGCAATGACCCATCCCGGCAGCCCAGCCTTTCGTAGCGTGTTCATTTCCGACACGCATCTTGGTACGCGCGGGTGCCGCGCCGATTTCCTGGCCGATTTCCTGCGTCAGGCGTCGTGCCGGAACCTGTATCTGGTCGGCGACATCATCGATGGCTGGCGATTGCGGCGGTCGTGGTACTGGGACGCGCATCATGACGACGTGCTGCGGCTGATCCTGGCGCATGCGCGGGCCGGCACTGAGGTGGTCTATATCCCCGGCAATCATGACGAGATGTTCCGCGCCTGGCTGGAACCGGGGCGCGGTCTGGAAATGGCCGGGGTGCGGCTGACCAGCGAGGCGGTGCACACCACCGCCGCCGGGTTGCGGCTGCTGGTGATCCATGGCGACGCGTTCGATAGCGTCGTGCGCTACGCGCGCGGCCTCGCGCTGCTGGGGGACGGCGCCTACGCCGCCGCGCTGGTGGTCAACCGCTGGTTCAACGCGGGACGGCGCCGACTCGGCTATCCATATTGGTCGCTGTCCGCCTGGTTGAAGCGGCAGGTGAAACAGGCGGTCAAGGCGATCGACCGTTTCGAAGCCGCGCTGGCCGGTGAGGCACGCCGGCGCGGCCTGGATGGGGTGGTGTGCGGACATATCCATCATGCCGAACTGCGCCACGTCGGCGGCGTGCTGTACATCAACGATGGCGACTGGGTGGAAAGCTGCACCGCGTTGGTGGAACATCACGACGGGCGGCTGGAACTGATCGACTGGGCGGAACGGCGCGGCCTGTCCTTCGCCGCTCCGCGCGGGGTGGGAGTGCCGGAAACTGCCTGACACCATTCCTCCCGGTGGCTCTCCCGGCGCGGCGGCGGGATACCGCATCCTGATCGTTTCGGACGCGTGGCTGCCGCAGGTCAACGGCGTCGTGCGGACTTTGGTCACGATCGCGGGCGAGCTGCGCGCGATGGGGCACGCGGTGGAGGTGATCGGGCCGGAGCGGTTCCGCACGCTGCCCTGCCCCACCTATCCCGATATCCGTCTGGCGCTGCGACCGGCGCGCAGACTGGCCGCGTTGATCGCTGCGTTCCGGCCGGACGCGCTGCATATCGCCACCGAAGGCCCGCTGGGGCTGGCGGCACGGCGCTGGGCGATGCGGAACGGGGTGCGCTTCACCACCGCGTTCCATACCCGGTTCGCGGAATATCTGCGGGCACGGACCGGGGTGCCGCTGCGCCCCACCTACGCATGGTTGCGTCGCTTCCATCGTGTGGGCGCCGGCATGATGGTGGCCACCGAGAGCCTGCGCGAGGAATTATCGGCACGCGGCTTCGGCGGCTTGCGGGCGTGGTCGCGCGGCGTGGATCTGGAGTTGTTCCGTCCCGAACCTCGTGCTGACTTCGGATTACCGCGACCGGTGTTCCTGTATGTCGGACGGGTGGCGGTGGAGAAAAATATCGGTGCGTTCCTGGACCTCGATCTGCCGGGCTCGAAACTGGTGGTGGGGGATGGGCCGCAGCTGGCGCGGTTGCGGCGGCGCTACAAGACAGTGCATTTCGCCGGACGGCGCGAAGGCGCCGCGCTGGCCGCTGCCTATGCCGGGGCGGATGCGTTCGTGTTCCCGAGCCGGACCGACACGTTCGGGCTGGTGCTGCTGGAGGCGCTGGCATGCGGCACGCCGGTGGCGGCGTTTCCGGTGACCGGGCCGCGCGACGTGGTGGGGAACGCGCGCGTCGGCGTGCTGGATGCAGATCTGCGCGCGGCCGCGCTGGCGGCGCTGGCGCTGGATCGGGGGGAGTGCCGGGCGCACGCGGAGCAATTTTCCTGGCGCGCCTCGGCGCAGGCGTTCCTGTCCCACCTGGTGCTGATGGAAGGTCAGGGCGTGGTTGGAATCTCGCGATAGACGTTGCGGACGGAACGGATCCAGTGCTTCTTGGTCGCGTTGGTCCAGGGGGTGCCCGCGAGCAGCTTCGTGTAGGCTTCGGTTTCCAGGATCCCGGGGGAATCGAGGTCGTACAACGCAAGATATTTCGGTTCGCCCTCGATCGCGACGAAGCGGCGGGCGTTGAGGATGCCGGGAACCGACAGCCGTTCGGGGACGTGTTCCTCGTTGTACCAGCGGTTGAAATCGGCTTCGTGCTCGGGCTCGACCTCGATCATCACCAGCAGCAGGCCTTTGGGCATGATTTCCTCCTTGAGTGGCTGGCGCATGGTAGGCCGCCGGGACGCGCGAGGAAACCGCCGCCTACGCGCTGGCACCGATCACGCCTTCGGCCCGCAGCGCTCCGATCTCGGCGGCGCTGAACCCGGCTTCCGTCAGCACCTGATCGGTATCCGCGCCGCGCCGCGGGGCCACGAATGCCGTGCCGGCGGTGCGCGAAAAGCGCGGCGCCGGCGCGGGCTGCGGTACGCCGTTCATGTCCATATAGGCGTGACGCGCGCGCGCGTGCGGGTGGTCGGGTGCTTCCGCGATCGACAAAACGGGCGCGAAACAGACATCGGTGCCTTCCATCAGAGCGCACCATTCGTCGCGTGTGCGGGTGCGGAAGATGGCCGCCAGGCGTTCTTTCATCGCCGGCCACGCGCTGCGGTCGTGCTGATCCGGCAGGGACGCTGCTTCCAGGCCGGTCAGCCGCAGCAAGGTGGCGTAGAATTGCGGCTCGATCGCGCCGACCGACACGAACTTGCCGTCGGCGGTGGCATAGGTGGTGTAGAAAGGCGCGGCACCATCCAGCATATTGGCTGCGCGTTGGTCGCGCCATTTGCCCGCCTGGAACGCGCCGAACGCGGCGCCGAACAGCAGCGCGGTGCCATCGACCATCGCCGCGTCCACCACCTGGCCCTGGCCGGAGCGGATCGCCTCCAGCAGGCCGCAGACCATGCCGAAGGCCAGCAGCATCGCCCCGCCGCCGTAATCGCCGACCAGGTTCAGCGGCGGGACGGGATGCTCAGCCGGGCCGATCGCACCCAGAACACCGGTCAGCGCGATGTAGTTGATATCGTGCCCGACCGCGTGCGCCAGCGGGCCTTCCTGCCCCCAGCCGGTCATGCGCCCATAGACCAGGCGCGTGTTGCGCGCGCGCACCGCGTCCGGGCCCACACCGAGACGCTCCGCCACGCCAGGGCGAAACGGTTCCATCAGCCCGTCGACACGTTCAGCCAGGCGCAGAACCAGCTCCGCCGCGCCGGGCTTTTGCAGGTCCACCGCAACGGATCGGCGCGAACGGGAATGGACCGCGTGGCGCGGGTCGTCGAATCGTTCCGGGCCGTGGGGCGCCAGCCGGTCGATGCGAATGATGTCGGCCCCCATATCGCCCAGCATCATCGCCGCCATCGGACCCGGCCCGATGCCGGCCAGTTCGATCAGACGCAATCCCGCAAGCGGCCCCATGTCACGACTCCGCGATCTGGACGTATTCGAAATCCCCCGGCTTGCCGTCGATCCCGGTGCGCGGCGGGGCGATCCACCCGGCATATTGCCCGGGTTCCGTCTGTGGACGCATCAACGACGCGACATAGGCGGCGTCGTCCGGCGTGGGCAGGAAACGCGCGGGGTCGGCGGTCAGCGTGCCGTCGGGGGCCAGCGCCGCGCCGGCGAATTCGCCGATGCGGCGGTTGAAGCCGACATGCGGAAGATGCAGCCGGAAAGTGAAGCCGGCGGCAGCGATCTCGCGGTTCCAGCGGGCGATCCCGCCGGCGCATTCCTCCACATAGTCATCGCGCAGGCGCATGTTCAGCGCCGACAGGGCCGGGGCGGCCTCGGTCACCATGGCGTTGTTGCGGTAGCGCAGGACCGGGTAGGTGGCGTGGCGCAGATCGTGATCGTCGTCGATCTTGTCTTCGCGGTAGCGCCCCTTCAGTCCGGCGGTGAAGGCGTTCGCGGCGTTGGTGGATAGCTCCGAACCAAACAGGTCCAAGGTCAGCGAGAAATGCAGGTTCAGCTTGCGCTGCAACGTCGGCAGATCGATCACACCCAGCGCGCGGACGCGGGCGGTATCGGTCGGATCGTCGATCCCGGCCGCGCGCATGGCGGCACAGCTGCGCTGCACCACGCGCTGGATTCCGGAATCGCCGACGAACATGTGATGCGCTTCCTCGGTCAGCATGAAGCGGCAGGTGCGCGACAGCGGATCGAAGCCGGATTGCGCGAGTGCGGCCAGCTGCATCTTGCCGTCGCGGTCGGTAAAGAAAGTGAAAAAGAAGAAACTGAGCCAGTCCGGCGTGGCCTCGTTGAAGGCGCCGAGCATCCGCGGCTGGTCGGGATCGCCGGAGCGGCGGCGCAGCAGGTCTTCGGCTTCCTCGCGACCGTCGCGGCCGAAATATTTTTGCAGCAGATAGACCATCGCCCAGAGATGACGGCCCTCCTCCACGTTCACCTGGAACAGGTTGCGTAGGTCATACAGCGAGGGCGCGGTGGCGCCGAGATGACGTTGCTGTTCGACCGATGCCGGTTCGGTGTCGCCCTGGATCACCAGCAGGCGGCGCAGGGCGGCGCGGTATTCACCCGGAACCTCCTGCCAGGCCGGCTCGCCGCGATGCGTGCCGAAGCCGATGCGGCGGTCCGCCACGGCCGGGGCGAGCAGGATCCCCCACCGATATTCGGGCATTTTCACGAAGCCGAACTTGGCCCAACCTTCCGGGTCCACGCCGATTGCGGTGCGCAAATAGACCGGCCGGTCCTGGAACACGGCCGGCCCGGCGCCCTTCCACCATTCGATATAGCCCGGGTGCCAGGTTTCCAGCGCGCGGCGCAGCCGTGGGTCCTGGTTCAGCCCCACATTGTTCGGGATCAGACCGTCATAGTCGATGGTTTCGGACATGCTCGTCCTTTCAGACCCGTTCCGGGTCGAACGCGGGTTTCATGCCGCTGCCGTAGCGGTGCAGCGCGCCGGCCTCGCCCACCGCGCCGGGGCGCTGGAACACCCAGTTCTGCCAGGCGGACAGGCGGCCGAAGATGCGGGTCTCCATCGTCTCGGGACCGGCGAAGCGGAGATTGGCCTCCATCGCGGACAGCGCGTCGGGGGAGAAGCTGGCGCGTTCCTCGCACAGGACGCGCACGGTATCGTCCCAGTCGATCGGATCGACGGACTCCGTGACCAGGCCCAGCGCGTCGGCGGCATCGGCGGGCAGCACGCGGCCGATCGCGGCCCGGGCGGCGGCCAGCGCCGGCGCATCGCCCAGGAACCGGGTGGCAAGCCGGGTCAGCCCGTTGCCCATCGGGAACCATCCGAAATTGGCGGCCGACAGCGCGATCGGCGCGGCATTGGCCAGCGCGCGGTCGGCGCCGAAAACCAGTTCGGCCAGCGTGCCCGCGAAGCAGCTTCCGGGTTCGATCAGCGCGATCAGGCTGCGCGACGACACATCCAGCCGCTTGAACACGCGGCGCCAGAGCAGGCGGATTTCGCGGGCCAGCCAGTCGTCGGCTTCCAATACCGCGTCGGTCGCCAGCATCGCCTCCGCCGTGCCCGCTGTGCGGAACAGCCACAGGCCGAGTTCGGGTTCGTTCACGCGCAGATGCAGGATCGCATCGTCCAGCGCACGGGCGGCGGCAAGCGGCCAGCTCGCGGCGCCCTCAGTGTGGAGATCGGGAGCACGCGCGGGGCCGTGCAGCAGGAACTGCGCGGCGCGGCCGGGGCGGTCGAGCGTGATCTCCAGATGCGGGTAGGCGATGCGATCGCCAAGGATCGTGCGCTGCAACGGCGGCAGCTTGACGCCGCGCGCATCCGTGGGCCGGTCGGAGCGTTCCGCCAGCGCCGCGGCGCGGGCGGCGACGGCGGCATCCCAGCGGGAGGGGGGAACGATTTCGTCCACCAGCCCCCAGTCGCGCGCGCGCACACCGCGCAGCCCTTCCTCGGTCGTGCAGAACACATCGGCGCGGTCACGGCGAACCCGACGCTTATCCGTCAGCCGTGTCAGCCCGCCGGTCGCCGGCAGCACGCCGAGCAGCGGCACTTCCGGCAACGAAACCGCGGCGCGGCGGTCGTCCACCAGCATGATGTGATCGCACGCCAGGGCGAGTTCGTAGCCGCCGCCGGCGGCCGAGGCATGCAGCGCGGCGAGCCAGGTCTGGCCAGAGTCCGCGGTGGCCTCCTCGATCGCCAGGCGGGTCTCGTTCGTGAACTTGCAGAAATTCACTTTGTGGCCATGCGAAGCCTGACCCAACATCCGGATATTCGCCCCGGCGCAGAACACCCCTGGCTTGGCCGAGCGCAGTACCACCACGCGCACCGCCGGATGCTCGAAGCGCAGGCGCTGCACCGCATCGGCCAGTTCGATATCCACGCCGAGGTCGTAGGAGTTCAGTTTCAGCGCGCAATCGGGAAAAATGCCGGCATCGGGATCGACATCCATCGCCAGCGTCGCGACCGGGCCGGCAACGTCCAGGCGCCAGTGGCGGTAGCGCGTGGGGTCGGTGCGAAAATCAATCGGCATCCTGGGTCTCCGGCAGCAGGGGACGGACAAAATCCGCGATCGCGGCAAGGGTGGCGTCCGGTGCTTCCAGATGCGGGGCGTGTTGCGCGTCCAGCAGGACAATGCGGGCGCCGCCCGGAATCAGCGCGGCGGCCAGCCGCGCGTGCAGGTCCGAACCGTACGGATCGTTGCGGCCCTGGATCACCATCGTGGGCGCGGTGATGCGGGCTAGCGCGGGACGCAGGTCCAGCGCGGCGGGAAAGCCCGGGTCCAGCCATGCGTCCGCCCAGCCGTGGAAGGTGGCGTCCGGGTCGCGGTGATGGCGCGCCAGGCGCGCGCGCAGATCGCCCGACGCGAAGCTGGTCCGGGTGGCGGCAATGGTGGCGAGCCCGGCGGGTTCGGTGACGAAATGCGGTGCGATCAGCACCAGGCCGCGGACCTGGGCCACCGCCGCGGCGATCGTGGCGCCATCGGAATGGCCGATCAGCACCGCATCGTCGATGCCGGCCTCGGCCAGGATCGCGGGGAGCAGCGCGGCTTCTCGCGTCAGGTAATCCAGCGGACGCGGCAGCTTCGCGGGATCGGAACGACCGTAACCGAAGCGGGAATAGGCGAATACCGGCTGGCGCGTGGTCTGGTGCAGCCGCGCCGGGAAATCCCGCAGCAGGCCGACCGAACCCAGGCCCTCGTGCAGAAGGACCAGCGCCGACCGCGCCGGGCCGCCCCACCAGGCGGCGTCCAGCTTGCCTTGCGGCAGCTGCACCGTAACCGGCCGCATCAGCCGCCTCCGCGCAGTTTATAGCGCTGGATTTTCCCGGTCGCGGTCTTGGGCAGGTTGTCCACCAGCTCGATCCAGCGCGGATATTTCCACACCCCGATCTGCTCCTGCACCATCGCCTTCAGCTCTGCCCGCAGCTGGTCGGCGTCGGTGCCGGCATCGCGGGTGACCAGGAACGCCTTCGGCTTGGTCAGGCCGTCGGCGTCCTGCTCCCCCACCACCGCCGCTTCCAACACGCCAGGGTGGGTCAGCAACGCCGCCTCCACCTCGAACGGGGAGACCCAGATGCCGCCCACTTTCATCATGTCGTCGGCGCGGCCCTGGTAGCGATAACGGCCCTCGGCGTCGCGCACATAGGTATCGCCGGTCCAGGTCCAGGCGCCGCGGAACGTGGCGCGGGATTTTTCGCGCTGGTTCCAGTAGCCATCGGCGGCGGACGGGCCGCGCACGATCAATTCGCCCGCGATGCCATCCGCAACATCGGCGCCGTCCGCATCGACGATGCGAAGCTGGTAGCCCGGCACGGCGCGGCCGGTGGCGCCGTAGCCGATATCGTCGGGGGTGTTGGACACGAAGATGTGCAGCATCTCGGTGGAGCCGAGACCGTCCAGGATATCGACGCCGGTGCGGTCCACCCAGCGCCGCGCTACCGCCTCGGGCAGCGCTTCGCCGGCCGAGATGCAGCGACGCAGCCGCTCCGATCCCGCGCCGTGCGTCAGGCCGGGATGGGCGAGCAGCGCGGCATACAGCGTAGGCACGCCGCCGAAGATACTGGGACGGAAGCGCGCCATGGTGGCGAGGACCGCATCCGGCGTCGGCCGGTCGGGCAGCAGCACGGCGGACGCGCCGACCGACATCGGGAAGGTCATGCCGTTGCCCAGACCGTAGGCGAAGAACAGTTTCGCGGCGGAATAGACGGTATCGTCCTGGGTGATCCCCAGGACCTGTGCGGCGTAGGTGTCGGCGGTGGCGCGCAGGCTGGCATGGACGTGACGCGCGCCCTTCGGCAGCCCGGTGGAGCCGGAGGAATAGAGCCAGAACGCGACCTCGTCGGCGGAGACTTCCACCAGCGGCGCCGGGGTGGCGGGCAGAAAATCATGCCAGTCGTCTGCATCTTGGGTGGGTGTGCCGTCCACGCCGGCGACCACCACGCCGCGCAACGCCGGCAGCCTCGCCAGCAGCGGGCGCAGCGGCGGCAGCAGCGGCGCCGAGACCACCAGCAGCTCGGCCCGGCTATCGGCCAGAATATAGGCGGTTTGTTCCGGTGTCAGCAGCGTGTTGACCGGCACCGGGATCACGCCGGCGCCGATCGCGCCCCAGAAGGCGGCGGGGAAATCCACCGTATCCAGCATCACCAGCGCGATGCGCCGTTCCCGTCCCACACCGGCGGCGGCCAGGCCGGCGGCGAAGCGGGTGGCCTGCTCGGCCAGCGCGGCGTAGGTCACGGACCGCGCCGGGTCGGTGAAGGCCAGGCGCGCGCCACGACCTTCCGCGACGTGGCGGTGCAGGAAATGCCAGGCGGCGTTGTCGCTCAGGGCTTGGTTCCTCCGTGGTCGGCACGATAACGGTAGTCCAATGCCGAATTACGCACCAGGACGCAAGTTCGGCGGAACAGGATGTCCGATCAATGCGTATCCAGCCCCAGGATCCCCCGCGCGCGGTCCATGTCGGCGGCGATGCGTTTGCCGATCAGGTCGCGCAGTGTTTCCGTGGTGCCGCCGCCGATCGAGCCGTACCGGGCACCCCGATACAGCCGCGACACGGGGTATTCGTCGGTGAAGCCGAAGCCGCCGTGCAGCTGTACGGCTTCGCTGGTGACGCGCAGCGACATCTCGTTGCAGAACACCTTTGCGGTGGCGGCCAGGAACGGGTCCGGGAACGGGTTGGCGGTCAGCGCGGCGCGGTACAGCAGGCCGCGCCCGGCCTCGATGTCCTTGAACATGTCGGCCAGCTTCCAGCGCACGCCCTGGTTGTCGGAAATAGGGCGGCCGAACGCGGTGCGATCGCGCACATAAAGTGCGGCCTCGTCGAACGCGCCTTCCGCCAGGCCCAGCGAAATCGCCGGGTTCAGGCAGCGTTGGGTGTTGAAGGCCGATAGCAGCCGGCGGAACCCGTCCTCGCGGATCACCAGGTTTTCCAGCGGCAGCTCGCAGTCATCGAACTGGATCTCGTGCAGATTCTCCCCGCCCATGGTGTGGAACGTCCCGGTGACGGCAAAGCCCGGCGTGCCGGGTTCCAGCAGCACGCAGCCGATGCCCTCGCGTCCCGGGCGGCCGTCCACGCGGGTGAACACCACGAACATCCCGGCCTCGGGCGCGCGGCTGATCAGCGTCTTCGTGCCTTTCAGGATCACACGGTCGCCGACGATGCGCGCGTTGGTCCGGTAGTTGGCGACGTCGGTGCCGGCGTGCGGTTCGGTCATGCACACGGCCAGGATGCAGTCGCCGGATACCACGCGCGGCAGGATGCGTTCGCGGATCGCCGGCGGGGCGTAGCGGGCGATCACGCGGGTCTGCACCCCGGCCTCGCCCAGCACCGCCATCGCGGTCGGGTAGCAGACCTTGGCGATCTCTTCCAGGATCAGGACCGTGTCCATGATCGACAGGCCGAGCCCGCCATATTCCTCGGGCACCGACATGCCCAGCACGCCCAGGGACGCCAGTTCGCGCAGATTCTCCCACGGGAATGTTCCATCCATGAAGCGCGGCGCGCGGGCGCGGAACTTGTCCTGCGCCAGCGCGCGCACGGCCTCCCGCATCTCGCGTTGCTCGGCGCTGATCCGCATGTCCATCGGCATCCCCTTCTGGCCCTCCCGGGTTTGGCAAACCGGGGAATGGTGATACAGCCTACCCAACGGTAGCACACAAGAGGACCCGGAATGCCGTACTCCGCCGACCTGCCGCGCGCGGGCCAGACGCGCGTGACCTCGATCGCCGCTGTGGAACAGGGCCTGGCCGCTTCCGGCTACATCCCCAGCCGGCAGATCGCCACCGCGGTCTATCTGGCCGAGCGCCTGCAGAAGCCGGTGCTGGTGGAAGGCCCGGCCGGGGTGGGGAAGACCGAGCTGGCGAAATCCATCGCCGCCTGGCTGTCGCTGCCGCTGATCCGGATGCAGTGCTACGAGGGTCTGGACGAGGCCAAGGCGTTGTACGAATGGAAATACGGCAAGCAGCTGCTGTACACCCAAATCCTGCGCGACAAGATCGGCGAAGTGCTGGGCGATGCCTCCAGCCTGACCGCCGCGCTGGACAAGCTGCATGGATTCGGCGACCTGTTTTTCTCGCCGGAGTTCCTGGAACCCCGCCCCCTGCTGCGCGCGTTGCAGGAGCCGGGCGGCGCGGTCCTGCTGGTGGACGAAGTCGATAAATCGGACCAGGAGTTCGAGGCGTTCCTGCTGGAAATCCTGTCCGACTACCAGGTGACCATCCCCGAACTGGGCCAGGTCTCGGCAACCGTCCCGCCGGTGGTGATCCTGACCTCCAATTCCATGCGCGATCTGGGCGATGCGCTGAAGCGCCGCTGCCTGCATCTGCATATCGGCTTCCCGGACGCGGCGCTGGAGGAACGCATCATCGCCTCCCGCGTGCCGGAAGCGGATGCCCGGCTGCGCGGGCAGCTGGTGCGGTTCGTGCAGTCGCTGCGTGGGCTGGATTTGAAAAAGCCGCCCTCGGTCAGCGAAACCATCGACTGGGCCCGGGTGCTCGTGTTGCTGCACGCGCAGGCGCTGGAAACCGACATGGTGCGCGATACCCTGAACGTGCTGCTGAAGTTCGAGACTGATATCGAAACGGCGGGACGCCAGCTGGGTGAGTTGGCGGCGAAAGCGCGGGGATGAACGCGGTCGAGCCGCTGCGCCGATTCTTCGCCGCCGCGCGTGGAGCCGGGGTTCGGATCTCGCCGGCGGAGAGCATCGAGGCGGTGCGCGCGGTCGGCATCGTCGGCTGGGATGATCGCGTGGTGCTGCGCGATACGCTGGGGTTGGTGCTGGCGAAATCGCCGGACGAAAAGCGCGCTCTGGCGGAATGTTTCGATCTCTATTTCCGTCGCGACGCGCCGGTTGCCCCGCTTGCGGAACCGGATGAGGCCGCCGCCGACGGGCTGGCCGGGCTGTTGCGCGGCAACGATCCCGCGGCACTGGCGCAGGCCATGGAAGCGGCCGGGGAAGCCGCCGGCTTGCCCAATATCCGGTTCTTCACGCAGCGCAATCTTTACACCCGTCGCATCCTGGACCTGATGGGCCTGCGCGCGGTGGAAGCCGAGATCGCGGATCGCGAGGACGCCGATGCGCAACGCCTGACCGACGCGGTGGCCGCGCTGCGCGGGTCGGTGCGCGATTTCGTCGAACGCAATCTGCTGCTGTTCGCGCGTGAGGAAACCGAGGCGTTCCGCGAGGAATTGCTGAAATCTACCCGCCTGTCCAATCTCGATCGGCGGGACTACGAGCGGATGCGCGTCCTGGTCCGCGCCATCGCCAAGAAGCTGGCGGCCCGCTACGCGCGGCCGCGCCGGCGCCGGCTGCGCGGACAGCTGGATATCCGCCGCACCATGCGCCGGAACATGGGCTGGGAGGGTATTCCCTTCGTCACGGTATGGAAAGAAAAGCGCATCGACAAACCGCGCGTGGTGGTGCTGTGCGACGTGTCGGGTTCAGTCGCCGCGGTCTCGCAGTTCCTGCTGATGTTCCTGTATGCGCTGAACGAAGCCCTGGCGGATATTCGCAGCTTCGCCTTCGCCGGGTCCCTGATCGAGGTCAGTGAGGTGCTGGAACACCAGCCGATCGAGGCGGCGATCGCCGAGATTATGGCGCGGATCGGCTTCGGGTCCTCGAACTATGGCAATTCTCTGGCCGATTTCGAGGACGGGTGGATGAGCCTGATCGATCGCCGCACCACCGTGCTGGTCCTGGGCGACGCGCGCGGCAATCGGACCGATCCGCGGGTGGAAATCCTGCAACGCATCGCATCCCGCGCCAAGCGGCTGGTATGGCTGAACCCGGAGTATCGCACCTCCTGGGGGACCGGGGATTCGGACATGTTCCGCTACGCTCCCCATTGCCAGATGGTGCGCGGCTGCGCCACCCTGCGCGACCTGGAACGGGTCGTCACCGACCTGTTGGAAATGACCCGATAACAAGGAGATTCCCGTGCTGACCCTGGGATACAAGGCGTCCGCCGAGCAATTTGCACCCTCGCGCCTGCTGGAGTTTTCCGTGGCCGCGGAAGACGCCGGGTTCGATTCCGTGTTCGTCAGCGATCATTTCCAGCCCTGGAAACACACCGATGGGCACGCCCCGTCGGCGCTGGTCTGGCTCGGCGCGCTGGGTGCGCGCACGCGGCGGATCGTGATGGGCACGTCGGTGCTGACGCCCAGCTTCCGCTACCACCCCAGCGTGGTCGCGCAGGCGTTCGGCACCCTGGGCGCGATGTGTCCGGGGCGGGTGATCCTGGGAATCGGCACCGGGGAGTCGCTGAACGAAGTGCCGTCCACCGGCATGGCCTGGCCCGACTTCAAGGAACGCTTCGCTCGGCTGCGTGAGGCCGTGACCCTGATCCGCCGCCTGTGGCGCGAGGAACGCGTGACCTTCGAAGGCCAGTACTACCGCACCCAGGACGCCACCATCTACGACAAGCCGGACCAGGAAATCCCGATCTATGTCGCCGGCGCCGGCGCGCTGGTGGCAAAATATGCCGGGCGGCAAGGGGACGGGTTCATCTGCACGTCCGGCAAGGCGCCGAGCTTGTACACCGAGACGCTGCTGCCGGCGGTGGCCGAAGGCCTGGCCGCATCCGCGCGCGATCCCGCCGGCTACGACCGGCTGATCGAGATGAAAGTCTCGTTCGACACCGATCGTGTCCGCGCGCTGGACGATACCCGCCATTGGGCCGCGTTGGCGTTGTCGCCCGAGGAGAAGCTGTCGGTCCATTCGCCGGTCGAGATGGAACGGCTGGCCGCGGCGCTGCCGGTGGAACGCGCCGCCAGCCGCTGGATCGTGTCCGACGACGCCGAGGAGCATGTGGAAAAGATCGGCGCCTATGTGGCGCTGGGCTTCCGCCATCTGGTGTTCCACGCTCCGGGTCCGGATCAGGTGCGGTTCCTGAAACTCTACGGCGAACAGGTGCTGCCGCGGCTGCGGCGGCGGTTCGGTTGACCGCCATGAAAATCGTCGCAATCGAAACCCAGCTGACGCGCATTCCGTTCGACATGGGGGCGAAGCCGGTCAATTTCGGCGGCATCGGCTGGCAGTCTATGCACACGCTATGGGTGCGCGTGGTCACCGATAGCGGACTGGAAGGCTGGGGCGAGGGCTTCGGCCATGCCTGCGTCGAAGCCACCCGCGCCGTGATCGATACCCAGTTGGCCGCGCTGGTGCTGGGTCAGGACGCGCGCGATATCGCCGGCATCCGCGCGCGGGCCGAGAAGACGCTGCATCTGTTCGGCCGCAACGGACCGCATCTCTACGCGCTGTCGGCGCTGGACATCGCGCTATGGGATATCGCGGGCAAGCAGGCCGGCCTGCCGCTGTGGCGGCTATGGGGCGCGACCCCGCCGGGGCGGCTGCGTGCCTATGCCAGCCTGCTGCGCTACGGCGCGCCCGAATTGGTTGCCGCCGCCTGCCAACGCGCCGCCGCGCGGGGCTATCGCGATATCAAGCTGCACGAGATCACGGTCCCGAACGTCGCCGCCGCGCGCGACGCGCTGGGGCCGGAGGCGCGGCTGATGGTCGATACCAATTGCCCCTGGACCGTCGCCGAAGCCACCGCCATGGCCCGCGCCCTCGGTCCCTGCGCGCTGACCTGGCTGGAAGAACCGGTCTGGCCGCCGGAAGATTACGCCGGGCTTGCGCGCGTCCGCGCCGCCGGCACCCCGATCGCGGCCGGGGAGAACGCGGCCGGCGTGTTCGGCTTCCGCGATGCCTTCGCCGCCGGTGCGCTGGATATCGCCCAGCCCAGCGTGACGAAGATCGGCGGCCCCTCTGCGGTGCTGGAGATCGCGGCGCTGGCGCGGGCCGCCAGCGTGCGGCTGGTGCCCCATAACGCCTATTTCGGCGCCGGCTACCTGGCCTCGCTGCATCTGGCCGCGACGGTTGCCCCCACGGCGCCGTTCGAGCGGCTGTTCATCGATCTGGAAGCGAATCCGTACCACGACCTGGTGACCGCGCC
>DAHWDR010000253.1:0-27996 GCA_027330745.1 Acetobacteraceae bacterium
ATCGGGAAGCGCGACGCCGGCCAGGCGGCCGGGGGCGAAGCGCGCGAAATCGGCGGCCTGGCGAACCTGGCGCGCCAGGGTGAACATGTCGGGGTAGAAGCGGGCCTGGAGGAAGGCTGATTCCTCCAGCTTCTTCTCCACGGCATGGGCCGCGGCCTTGTCCAGGACGCCGGCGAGCGTGGTCAGAACCTGCGCGCAGACCGGGACGCAGGCGTCGTACATCGAGAAAGCCATGGGTTTCCTCCGTTGTCGGGTTGCGCCGGCAGTCAAGCCGATGCGGGGGGTGCGCGCAATCTCGGCTGCGGCAGGATCGTCTGCTCTAGCCAGCGTGTCATCAGCACCCGCCCGCGGATCGGGACCAGCGCATCGAGGCGTGCAACTGCCTGGATACGATCGAGCCGGAAATGGCGGAAATCGCCACGCAACTCGCACCAGGCCACGAGCAGCGTGGCGGCGGTGCAATAGGCGATCGCCACCGGCCAGATGGTACGCTCGGTCTCGGCGCCCGCCTCATCGCGATAGGCAAGATGCAGCTTCGCCGCGTCGCGGATCGCGCTCCGGATCAGCGCGGGATCGGCCGCCGGTCGTGGGGCGCCGTTGTCGGAGACGTAGATCGGTGGCTGTTCCAGCCAGAAGCGCAGGGCCTCGGGCAGCGCCGTCGTCACCTTCGACAGCACCCGGCCGGCGGCTGCCTCGAGCCCGCGATCGCCGGTGCGCGACAGCATCCGCGCGCCGATCGCGATCGCCTCGATTTCGTCCTCGGTAAACATCAGCGGCGGCAAATCAAAGCCGCGGCGCAGCACGTAGCCCACACCGGGGGCACCCTCGATCGGCACGCGGCGCGCCTGCAGGGTGGCGATGTCGCGATAGACGGTACGCGGGGCGATCTCCAGCGTCTCGGCCAGATGTGCGGCGGTCAGCGGGCGCGCGGCGGTCCGCAGCATCTGGATGATGTCGAACAAACGGTCAGCGCGGCGCATCGGCGGCCCCGTGGGATCATCGCGTTCCAAGTATCCTGACAGAACGCTGTCAGCAAGGGGCTGCTACGCCAATCCTCCGCTTCACCTGGAAGGGCCGCCCGTCATGGATCAAGTGCTGTCTTCGTCGCTGCCCCGTGCCGCCGTAGCACCAGGGCGGTGGCTCCTGCCCGTGCTGTGCCTCGCGTTGCTGACGGCGCAGATTGATACCTCGGTGGTCAATCTTGCGTTGCACCCGATCGGGGTTGCGCTGTCAGCGCCGGTGGCGGCGCTGCAATGGGTGCTGGATGCTTATAATCTGACTTACGCGGTGCTGTTGCTGACTGGGGGAATGCTGGCCGACCGGTTCGGGCGCCGGCGGGTGTTCCGCGCTGGCGCAGCCGTGATGGCGCTGGCCTCGGTGGCGTGCGGGCTGGCGCCGGGGGTGGGGTTGCTGATCACGGCGCGGGTCGCAGCGGGGGTCGGAGCGGCGCTGTTGGTTCCCGCCTCACTGGCGATCATCCGGGTAAGCTGGACCGATGCCGCCGCACGTGGCCGGGCGTTGGGGATCTGGGCCAGCTGCAACGGGCTTGCGTTCGTGATCGGGCCGGGGCTCGGCGGCTGGTTAATCGCGCGGTTCGGTTGGCGCAGCGTGTTCCTGGTGATCGTGCCTGTGGCCGTGACGGCGTGGCTGCTGGCGGCGACCGCGATCACGGAGACGCGGGACCGGGACGGACGGCGGCCCGATCTGTCCGGCCAGGCGTTGGGCGCCATGACACTGGGCGGGCTGGTATTTGCGGCGATCGGCGGGCCGGGCGCCTGGCTCGCGCTGGTCGGTGGCGTGGCGGCGTTCGTCTTGTTCCTGCGGGTGGAGCACCGGGCGGGCGCGGCAGCGCTGGTGCCGCTTGATCTGTTCGCCGCGCCGGCGTTCCGGGGCGCGATGGTGGCGACGGCGGCGATGACCTTCGGCATCTACGGGATGATTTTCCTGGTGCCGCTGGTCTGGCTTGCCGACGGCGTCCTCTCGCCGGGCGCGGCCGGGTTGGCGTTGTTGCCATGCGCGGTGATTTTTTTCGCGGTCTCGCCGGCCTCAGGGGGAATGGCGCAGCGTTTCGGGGTACGGCGGATGATCACGGCGGGTACTGGGATGATCGGGGCCGGGTTGGTGGTACTGGCGCTGACAACCGCCGGCCGACCGCTTTGGCTGGCGGAGCTGGGACTGGGATTGACCGGCCTCGGGATGGGGCTGAACACCGGTCCGCTGATGTCGGTGGCAGTCGACGCGGTGCGGGCGGCGCGGGCGGGGACCGCGTCCTCGCTGATTAATGTCGCGCGCATGGCCGGAGCGGCGCTGGGGGTTGCGGTGCTGGGGGCGACGTTCCGGGCGGGCGGGCTGTCGGTGGCGATGGCCCTGGGGGCGGTGGTGGAATGCGTTGGCGCAGCCCTTGCCTGGCGGGCGCTGCGTTAGGCCGGTTGGCGCGGGAGGGTGTGGGGTGCATCCTGTCTGCTCCAAGAGCTTGCAAACCGCGACCAAGGAGGACCAACCATGGCGGGCATGTTAGACGGCAAGACCGCGCTGATCACCGGTGCCGGCGGCGGGATCGGGCGTGCCGCGGCGCTGGTCTTTGCGCGCGAGGGCGCCCGCGTCGCCTGCGCCGACGCCAATCGCGACGCCGCGACCGACACGGTGGCGATGGTCAACGCGATCGGCGGGCAGGCCGTCTCGATGGGCGGGGACGTGACCGACGATGCCACCGTGCAGGGGCTGATCCGCGCCACGCTGGATGCTTATGGGCGGCTCGATTGCGCGTTCAACAACGCTGGCATCGCGGGGTATCAGGTGGATGCCTCAGGCAAGCGCACGGCGGAATGGTCCGAGGCCGCGTTCGACCGCATGATCGGGGTCAATCTGAAGGGCGTGTGGCTGTGCATGAAGCATGAGTTGCTGCACATGGCGGCCCATGGCGGAGGGGCGATCGTCAATACCGGCTCGATCGCGGGGCTGGTGGGGCTGCCCACCTCTTCGGCCTATGTCGCGGCCAAGCATGGGGTGCTGGGGCTGACCAAGACCGCGGCGATCGAATACGCCGCCGACAAGATCCGGGTGAACGCGGTCTGTCCCGGCTATATCCGCACCAAGATGACCGAGGACGTGATGTCGCGGCGCGGCGAGGCGCTGATGGCGATGGTCCCGTTTCGCCGCCTGGGCACGCCCGATGAGATTGCCGAGATGGTGGCCTGGCTCTGTTCCGATCGCGCGTCCTACGTGACCGGCGCGTGCTACAATGTCGATGGCGGGTATATGGCCGTGTAGCCGGGGGTTGCGGCCGGCGTCGCGCTGGTCGAGCATGGGTCTTCCGGGGGAGAAGCAAGATGAAATTCGGCGTGATGATCCGCGGCCAATATCCGCAGGGCGATGACATGCGTGCCCGGTTGCGCGAAGATCTGGACTTCGCGCGCCGCGCCGAAGCGCTGGGATATGATTCGATCCTGAAGGGATCGCATTACAGCTCGCACCCGTTCCAGTCGGTGCAACAAATCCCGTTCCTCGCCCAGGTGGCCGCGCTCTGCCCCAGGTTGCGCATCGTCGCGGGGGTGGTGCTGCTGCCGTTGCACAAGCCGCTCGATCTGGCGGAACAGCTCGCGACGCTCGATATCATGAGCGACGGCAAGTTCGTGTTCGGCGTCGGGCTGGGCTACCGCGAAGTGGAGTTCCAGGCGTTCGGCACCACCCAGAAAGCCGCCCCGGCCCGCCTGGAGGAGTGCCTGGCCACGATCCGCCGGCTCTGGGCGGAGGATTTCGTGACGCAGGAGGGGTCTCATTTCCGCCTGGAAAACGCCAACTGCACGGTCAAGCCGGTGCAGAAACCTGGCCCTCCGGTGTGGTATGGCGCCAACGCGGACGCCGGCATCCGTCGCGCCGCGCGGATCGCCGATTGCTGGTACATCAATCCGCACAGCACGATCGCCACCATCATCCGCCAGCTGGATGTCTATAAGCGGGCGCTGGAGGCTGCCGGTAAGCCGATGCCGGTGGAGCTGCCGGTGATGCGCGAGGTGTATATCGCCGCCTCGCGCGCCGAGGCGATCCGCCAGGCGCGCCCGTCGATCGAGGCGAAATACGCCGCCTACCGCGCCTGGGGCCAGGACAAGGTGATGCCGGCCGGGGACGGTTTCGATTGCGATTTCGACAGTCTGATCCAGGACCGCTTCCTGTTCGGCTCCCCCGCCGAGGTGACCGAACAGGTGCTGGACCTGAAACATCGCCTGGGCGTGAATTATATCGTGTTCGGCTCGCATTGGCCGGGCATGTCGTTCGCCCAGTCGGTGGAGCAGATCACGATGCTGTCCGAGCAGGTGGTCCCGGCGGTGATGACCGGCTGACCGCGGTCACGTCCGCGTGGAGATCGGGTGTTCGGGATCGGCCAGCTGCTCGCGGTCGCGCCAGTCCGATCGTGCGTAGTTGATCTCCATCAGCCGACGCACGCCGCGGATCGGGCGTTTCTCGAACCCATGCCAGGTGGCCGGACCGGGGACGAAGATCACCGCGGAGTTGAACGCCGCCGATGATCGCCCCACCCAACGCCGCGCTTCGTCATAGATGTCGGTGCCCCAGCCGGCGGCTTCCGGGCCGGTGCAGAGATAGATCACCATCGAGAACAGCTTCTCCGGGATGTCGCGATGCGGCTCCAGCCAGGCGCCGTCCAGGTCCTGCATGTATTCCATGCGCAGGAAACCGCCATCCGCGGCGATGTTGCAGGTGTCGGCCAGCAGCCGCGCGACCGCGGGACGTTGCAGCGCGTCCGTCAGCACCGCGCAAGCCGGGTAGTCGCGGCGCATGGCCGGCGTGATGAAGCAGCGAGATGCGTTGTAGCTGTCGCGGGTTCCGTCGGTGTTGCCCAGCACCGGCGGCGCGATCGGCATCAGCAGCAGCGCGGTCGCCAGTTGTTCGGGCAGCACATCGGCCAGCCTCCAGTGGCGGTACGGGGTATCGTCGCGGCGCGCCGCGCGCAGCGCCGCCATGAAGCGGGACGCGACGTCCTCGATCGTGGGAACCGGGGGGAAGGACATGGCTCAGCGCGGCGCGTATTCGATCGCCTTGCGCAGCAGCGGCACCGATTTGGCAAAAGCGCTGACGCTGTGGCGCAGGTATTCCTTGCGCACGTACCACTCGGAATCCACGTAGCAGAGTTGCAGACTCATGCGCTGTCCTTTCTGCGGCAGGAAGCCGTGCCAGGAATGGTCGCAGACGCGAAACATCAGCATCCGGCCGAACTCGGGGGCAAATTCGAACGCGTAATCCTCGCGGTCCTCGCTGCGCAACACGCGCAGCCGGCCACGCTCGTACGGCCACTCGTGGGAGAAGCCGAGCAGGACGGTCACGATCTTGTGCTTCGAATCCGGATGCGCGTGGCCTTCGTTGTAGTGGCCGGTGGTGTTGCCCATCATCACGATCGCCGGCGGATAGGGCGACAGGTCCATGTCGAACTTGCGTTCCACCAGGCTGCGGAAGCGCGGGCTCAGCAGGTCGCGCACCACCGCGGCGAAGCGCGGGCCGTAGCGCAGGTCCGGCAGCGCGTAGCTGCCGCGGTCGGGGATGTCCGGGGCGTCGTCCAGGACGCTGGTCTTCAGCGCCGGGGGCAGAGCGCTCTCGACGAAGGCGAAGTCGTAGGGATCGCGTTGCAGCGGCGCGGCCGCGATCGCGGCTTCGTCCAGCATCGTCAGCGGCACGTCGGTCGGGTGCATCGCGGTGGCTCCGTTGTCTCGCCCGCGCGATCACGCGCAGCCGAGGCCGGCGGCCGCATTGATCTCGATCAAACGTGACGGAGCCGAACCCGGCGCGGTGGTTGCAAGCGCGGCGGGGGGACCGTATCGGAGAGGTCAAACGCAAGGCGATCATGGAAGATCTGCTGTTCCTGTGCCACCGGCTGCCGTTGCCGCCCGACCGCGGCGACCGGATCCGCATGACGCATGTGCTACGTCACCTGGCCGGGTCGTTCCGGGTGCATCTCGGCTGCCTGATCGATACGCCGGATGCGGCGCTGTATCTGCCGCAGCTGCGCGCGCTCTGCGCCTCGGTGGCGGCGATCCCGGCCGCGCCGCTGACGCGCGCCGTCCGCGCCGCAGCCAGGCTGCGGCCGGGGCAGGCGCTATCGTCCGGCTGGTTCGCCCATCCGGCGCTGGATCGCTACGTGGACGCAACCACGGCGCGGGTGCATCCGGTCGCCACCTACATCTATGGCGCGACGATGTTCCCGGCGCGTCCGCCGGGCGCGGCGAGCCTGGATATGGTGGAATGCGACTCGGACAAATGGGACGCGCGCGCCGCCAGCGGGGCCGGCACGGTGCGCGCGTTGTGGCGCCGCGAGGCGGGCGCGCTGCGCGCCCTGGAGGCCACCGCGGCGCGTCGGGCGCGGGCCACGCTGTTCGTCTCCGCCGCCGATGCCGCGGCGTTCCGGGCGCGCCACCCCGATCTCGGTGCCACGATCGATCATGTCGAGAACGGCGTCGATGCGGCCTATTTTTCCCCCAGCCATCGCTTTCCCTCCCCGTTCGCCGCACCCGGACCGCATATCGTCTTCACCGCCAGCTTCGACTACTGGCCGAATGACGAGGCGGCGCGTTGGTTCGCGGCCGAGGTCCTGCCGCGCCTGCGCGGCCGGCCGGTGCTGCATCTGGTCGGTGCAGCCCCCAGCGCCGCGCTGCGCCGCCTGGCGCGCGCGCCCGACATCGCCGTGACCGGGCGTGTCGCCGATATCCGCCCCTATCTGGCTTATGCCGACCTCGCCGTGGCCCCGCTGCTCTGGGCGCGCGGGTTGCAGAACAAGGTGCTGGAGGCGATGGCGATGGGACGCCCGACCGTCGTCTCCGGCGCCGCGTTCCAGGGGCTGCGGGCCGAGCCGGGGCGCGATCTGCTGGTGGCGGACGGCGCCGCGGCGATGGCGGCTGCGATCGGGGCGGTGCTGGACGGGGCGCATCCGGGACTGGGCGCGGCCGGGCGGGACTGCGTGGCATCCGGGTATGGGTGGGCGACCACGCTCGGCCGGCTCGATGCAGTGCTGGGGCGCGCGCTGGGGGGTTTGCCGGACCGGTCCGCCACGGGCATCCTGCCGCGGCAAGCAAGGACCGACGCATGACCACCCCATCCTGGCAGCCGGATGTTTATGCCGCGCTGAAAGCCGCAAGCATTACCCAACTGGCCTATGTCCCCGATGCCGGCCACGCGCATCTGATCGCCGCGGCGCATGCCGACCCCGCCATGCAGGCGGTGGTGCTGACCACCGAGGAGGAGGGCATCGCGCTCGCCGCCGGCGCCTGGCTGGGCGGGCAGCGCGCCTGCCTGCTGATGCAATCTTCCGGCGTGGGCAACTGCATCAACATGCTGTCGCTGCCGCAGAACTGCCGGATGCCGTTGCTGACGCTGGTGACGATGCGCGGCGAGTGGGGCGAGTTCAATCCGTGGCAGGTGCCGATGGGCAGCGCCACGCCGGCGGTCCTGACCGCGGCCGGGGTACATGTCCGCCGCGCCGATCATCCCGGGGAGGTGGCGGAGATCGTCGCCGCCTCGGCCGCGCTCGCGTTCGATTCCTGCGTGCCGGTGGCGGTCCTGTTTTCGCAACGGCTGATCGGCAGCAAGGTGTGGGTGAAATGATTCCGGATCGCACGCATAACGAGGGCACGCTCGATCGTCGCGCCGTGGTGGCGAGCCTGCTCGCCGATCCGGGGGAGCTGCTGGTGGTTTCGGGACTGGGCTCGGCGACGTACGACGTGGGCGCCGCCGGCGACCGGGCGCTGAATTTCTACCTGTGGGGCGCAATGGGCGGGGCGGCGATGATCGGCCTCGGTCTGGCGCTGGCGCAGCCCCGCCGACACGTGCTGGTGCTGACCGGCGATGGGGAGGCATTGATGGGCCTGGGCGCGCTCGCCACGCTGGCGGCGGCACGCGCGCCGAACCTGGCGGTGGCGGTGCTGGACAATGCCCGCTTCGGCGAAACCGGCTCGCAGCGCAGCCATACCGGGCACGGCACCGACCTCGCCGCCGTGGCCGCGGCCTGCGGCTGGGAACAGACCGCGACGGCGCGCGACGCGGACGCGGTGGCGGCGCTGCGCCCCCGGCTGCGGTCGGAGCCGCTGTTCGCGGTGCTGAAAATCTCGCCCGCCGAGGTGCCGCGGCATTTGCCGCCGCGCGATGGGGCCTATCTGACGGACCGGTTCCGCCGCGCGCTGGGTGTGATCGCGACATGACCTCCGTCATAGGCCCACGCCGATGACCGCGCTGTTCCTGGAAGACCTCGCCGTCGGCCAGCACTTCGAGAGCGCCGGCGCGACGATCGACACCGCTGCGATCAAGGACTTCGCCGCAAGCTGGGACCCGCAGCCGTTCCACCTGGACGAGACCGCCGCCGCCGCCACCTTGTTCGGTGGCCTGGCCGCCAGCGGCTGGCATACCGCGGCGCTGACCATGCGCCTGCTGGTGACCTCCGGCCTGAAGTTGGCCGGCGGCATCATCGGTTCCGGCGGCGAATTGCTGTGGGAACGACCGGTCCGCCCGGGCGATACGCTGCGCGTGCGCTGCGAGATCCTGGAGATCACCCCCTCGCGATCCCGCCCCGATCGCGGCATGGTCCGGGTGCGCTGCCTGACCGTGAATCAGAACGACGAGACGGTGCAGAGCTTCACCCCGCTTCTGGTGGTGTCCCGCCGCCCTGTGCCGGAGAATGCCGATGTCTGATCCGTTGCTCGCGGGGGAAACCGCCCTGGTCACCGGCGCCGCCTCCGGCATCGGCCGGGGTCTGGCCCGGGCGCTGGCCGCCGAGGGCGCGCGGCTGGTGCTGACCGATCTGGACGCCGATCGCGGCGCCGCCGTTGCCGCCGAACTCGGCGCCGCGTTCGTCCCCGCCGATCTGTCCCGCCCCGAGGCTGCCGGCGCGCTGTTCCCCGCCGCCCTGGCCGCGCTGGGCGGACGGCTCTCGCTGCTCGCGCACAGCGCCTCGCCACGCCGGCCGGAAACGCAGCATCTGCTGGCGGTGACGGAGGCGGAATGGGACGCGATGCTGACCACCAATCTGCGCGCCGGGTTCGTGCTGGGTCAGGCTGCCGGGCGGCACATGATCGCGGGCGGGATTCGGGGGCGGATGATTTTCGTCACCTCCCTGCATGCCGGGACGCCGCGCAATCTGCCGCATTATTCCGCCGCCAAGGCCGGGGAGACGATGCTGGTCAAGGAACTGGCCAAGGCGCTGGGACCGCACGGCATAAGGGTGAACGCGATCGCCCCGGGCGCGATTCCGGGCGGCGGGTTTGCCGCCGACGTGGCGACACTGGAACGGATGATCCCGCTGCGCCGCACCGGCACGGCGGAGGATATCGCGCAGATGGCGGTGGCCCTGCTGTCGGAACGATTCGGCGGATACGTGACCGGAACCACGGTCGCGGTGGATGGGGGGCTGGCGCTGTACAACTGGATCGCCCCACCGCCGGACTGAGCGCGTGTCGGCCCCGCTCGCCCGCGAGGACGGCATCGCGTTGTGGCACCGCATCGCCGCCGCGCTGCGTGCCGAGATCGAGGACGGCCGCCTGGCCCCGGGCGCGCGCCTGCCATCGGAAGCGGCGCTGGCCGCCCGCTTCGGCGTCAACCGCCATACCGCCCGCCACGGCCTGGACGCGCTGGTGCGCGAGGGCCTGATCGAAAGCGTCCAGGGGCGCGGCAGCTTCGTCGCCGAGGATATCCTGGATTACGCGATCGGACCGCGCGCACGGTTCTCGGAATGGGTGCGCCGGCACAACCGGGAACCGTCCGGCCAGGTGCTGCGGCTGGCGGAACTGCCGGCCGACGCCGCCACCTCGCGCGCACTGGGCTTGGCCGAGGGTGCGGCGGTGATCCTGCTGGAGCGTCTCGGTCTGGCCGATGCCCGCCCGGTCAGTCTGACCACGCATCATTTTCCCGCCAGCCTCGGCCCCGGGCTGCTGGCGGCGCTGACCGAGGCGGCGGGCATCTCGGCCGCGCTGGCGGCGATCGGGGTGCCCGATTATCGCCGCCAGACCACCCGCGTCACGGCGCGGATGCCGACCGCGGCGGAAGCGCGGCTGCTGCGCATCCCCCGCGCCCGGCCGCTGCTGGCGGCCGAGAACATCAATGTCGATGCCGCGGGGCGGGTGGTGGAATTCGGCCTGGCGCGCTACCCCACCCCGCGCGTGCAACTTGTATTCGAACCCGGAACGGAATCATGACGATGACGGATCTTGCGATCACCGGCGGGCTGGTGCTGCTGCCCGGGGAAGGACTGGCGGCGACCGCGCTGGCCCTGACCGAGGGCGCGATTGCCGCGATCGGTCGGGCGGGGCCTGGCGGTGGTGCGGGGCGGCGCTTCGATGCCTCTGGCCTGTGGGTGTTGCCAGGTCTGATCGACCTGCATGGCGATGCGTTCGAGCGCCAGTTGCAACCGCGCCCCGGCGTGGAGTTCCCGGTGCCGCTGGCGATCGCGGATACCGAGGCGCAACTGCTTGCCAACGGCATCACCACCGCGTTCCTGGGCGTGACCCTGTCGTGGGAACCGGGGCTGCGCGGCATCGCCACCTGGCGCGCGCTGCTGGCGGCGCTGGCCGCGCATCGCGGCGCCTGCGATCTGCGCGTGCATCTGCGCTGGGAGGCGTTCAATCTGGAGGCCCTGGCCGAGGCCGAGGCCGCGATCGCCGCCGGCGTGGTCGGGCTGTTGGCGTTCAACGACCACACCCCTTCGATCCTGGCCCGGCTGGACGATCCGGCGGCGGCGGCGAAATATACCGAGCGCGCCGGCGTGTCCCCGGCGGCGTTCCGAGAAACCGCCGCGCGGGTATCCGGGCGCGGCGCGGAGGTGGCCCCGGCCCAGGCGCGGCTGGCGGCGGCGGCGCGGGCGGCGGGGATTCCGATTGCCAGCCACGACGATGCGAGCCTGGCCGACCGCGACCGGTTCCGCGCGCTGGGGGCGCGGATTTGCGAGTTCCCGATGGCCGAAGCGGTGGGGCTTGCCGCCCGCGCCGCCGGCGACGCGGTGGTGATGGGCAGTCCGAACGTGGTGCGGGGACGATCGCATCTGGGCTGGGCATCGGCCGCGGCGATGGCCGAGGCGGGTGTCTGTTCGGTGCTGACGTCCGATTATTTCTACCCGGCGATGGCGCGCGCGGCGCTGATCCTGGCGGGGCGCGGGGTGCTGGGGATCGAGGCCGCATGGGATCTGGTTTCGGCCGCGCCGGCAGCCGCCGCGGGGCTGGCGGATCGCGGCCGGATTGCGCCTGGCTTGCGCGGGGATCTGGTGGTTCTGACCCCGCCCGGGCCGGATGGCGGGACGCGGGTGGTGGCGAGCATCGTCTCCGGGCGGATCGCTTATCTTGCGGCGGAAGGAATTTCCCGTCTGGCGTGACGCGGATTCAGGGATTGTTAGGAAAGCGGCCCCAGGATGGCGGCAGCCCTGAAGGAGGCCGCCCATGTCTTGCCATGTCCTGTCCCGCCCTATCCTGGCGCCCCGGCGCCTGCTGCTGGCGCTGGCCGGTGTTGGCCTGCTGGGTCTGGGCGGCTGCGCCGGGTCAGCCATGCCGGTCGCGGATGGCTCGGCCCTGGCGCAGCGCGCCTATGCGCGGAACGCGACGATCCGCGCGGTGTCGGACGCGCTGGACCACCGGCTGGATGTGATGCTGGCGGTGGAGACGGCGGAGCGCTGAGGCGGGGAGAGTTGTTGTGATATGGTATTTTATTCGACGTGCATCGCCCCCACTCCGTCAGGCCGCGCCCCACCACGCCCAAGGTCCGCTTGTTGGCCACCCCGCCGCCACGGCCATCAAAAATCCTGGCCGGGCCGCAAGGATGCGGAAACGAGCCGCACCACCGGGTCCCAGGTTGCACGTTCCGATTTGGGGTAGGTTATCTGGACGGTGGTTAGAACATCGCCCCGGATGACGGTTTTCTGCCAGAATATGATGCCGGCAGGCGATAGGCATGATATCGCAACGAGGTCAGGCTTTGTCAATTTGTAGCTCGGGGTCCGACCGCCGCACTCTTGCGGTGCCTCACGCGCGATACTCGCAGGGGTCTCGTCGAGAACGTTGAAGGAAGCCCAGATGAGCATGGTTGCGCTGCCCTTACGGGCGTGGAACCGGCGGCCATCACCGTTATCCGACTCCGGCTCGGCAACGAGCTTGTCGGCCGGATAAACAACCGAATAGTCGAAACGCTGGTTTATGTAGCGGACGTTCTCGGGCCGGGCCTTGGCGGTTTGATGCATAATAACCAGGATCGACAACATCGCAGCGGCGGCGGTGAGGTTTCGTATTGCGTATGTCATGGTGTTCCTCCGCCCTTTGTCATGGATTACCGATGTGCTGACTCCGCCAGCCGCCCATTAGGGACCTGTAGCCGGATTTTCGACCGACGGTAAGCCGGACAATCTGTCTGTCACCCCAAAGTAGAAATGTCCCCTGTTTGCCCCAAGTAGAAATGTCCCTGGTGGCGGCGGAATCTGCGACACGCTGAGGCCCCGCCGTATCGAGGGTTGGTCGCGGCCCGCGCGCCGCCGGGCCTGCCCTCGGGCGCCGCCGTCTGCGACCAACAAGATAAATTGAATCCTCTGCCTTCTGCTGCTGCGCCTGTGGAATTGTGGGCAACCCCCTCTGACGCACCCGGCCAGCAGGTGACCCCGGAGGGGGTTGTCCACAAATCCACAGGCGTCGTCCGGAAATCCGTTATCGCCCCAACGGAGCCGGCGACAGACCCCACCCGGCACTCCGCCCGCGATAGCGTTGCCAGCGCCGCGGCGGCGACATCGGGCGAGCATGGGGTATTTTGACTTTAGCCAAATGGGACATTCCCGCTTGGGACTAACAAGGAATGAAACTTCACTTGACTCCGGATGCGCTCGCGTCTTTGATACGGTCAGCGGGGTTCGGGAATACCCCGTCACCGCGCAGGCCGACGGTTACCGCCGACGATTGCCACCGGGCCGTCAATAACAATCGCCTCCGAACGGTTCTTGTGCCCTGCGATCATAAACCGTGGATATCCCGTTCATCTTCCGTGTGAACGCGGCGAGTCCACGGGGTTGGGGTATCGGCCGTCATCGCCTGGCGATTTCTGCTCCGGTCGTTCGTGCCGCACGCACCACACACCGCAATGGGAGGATCAATCATGTCTGTCACGGTCGTCAGTACGTTCAGGATCGATCACGCACAGGGAATTCGCCTTGCGGGCCAGGCGGCGCCACACTTCAAGCGCCACGGCGCGACCATGGTCCGCTTCGGTATGTGCTACTCCGGACCGCGCACGGGGGCGATTTCAGTGGTGGTGAACTATCCCGATTGGCAAACCTACGGCAAGGCACTCCACGCACTGACCGAAGACCACCCGTATCAGGCCCTGCTTGCAGAGGTGATGAAGGTCGGTGAATTGCTGGACCGGTCGATCATGGTAACGCAGGAGCTCTGATCCGGCGGCGCGGGGCATTTTTCCGCGTCGCAATCACGGGCGGCGCGCGCGGGGGATTTGGACCGGGCGCGCCGCCGGCCTTGCGTGGTTACGCGCGCGGGGCGACGGCGATGCGGGCTTATGCACGACGTTTCTTCGTAAGCGGCTTACCGAGCACTTGGCGTGGCTGCGCGGCGCACCGGCTCATCGTGGTTCGGAACATATCTGTCAGGCACTGGGGATTACCGGGACTGGGTGGGTTCCGGGCAGGTGCCCCTGTGTCAGGATCGGGCTGTCTGGACGCAGCTTGCAAGGCTGGCGAACATTTCTGCCTCGGGGCATGCCGCGGCGCACGCGATCCGCACGCGGGTCGCCGTCGTGGTGATGCGTGCGGCAATCTTGAGCAGCCGCGCCAGCGCGTCATGGATCGGCGGCGGCAAGCTGCTCCAGGCACGCGACGAACCCGGCCTGCGCCGTCGTCGGCAACCAGCCCGCGCGGATCGTGTAGCCGACGCGGCGGGCGGTCTCGGACCCGGCCAGCCGCAACACCGCAAGCCGAGCGGTGCCCGCGCCCACCAGCGACCGGGCGGTGACGGTCAGCGCGTCGCTCTGCACCAGCGCGGCCAGCATCATCGTTACCGAATTGGTCTCCAGCACCACGCGCGCAGCGGGCCCACCGGCGAACAGCCGATCCAGGGCCGCGCGGCGGGGCGTGCCGGGGGGGGCGGCGACCCAGCCACGCCGTCGCAGCGCGCCAGCGGCGGGCGCGCGCGTGCCGGCCAGCGGATGCTGGGCGCGGCCGACCACCACATAAGGATCGTCGAACAGCGGAACCGCCATGAGATCCGCCGCCGCTTCCTGGCGCAGCGCACCGATCACGAGATCGACCTCGCCATGACGCAGCGCGCGCAGCAGCGGATCGTAGGAATCCTCGATCAGCGCGATGCGCAGTCCGGGGTGGCGCGCAAGCGCGGCGTTGCAGACGCGCGCCAGCAGCTTCTTCGGCATCAGCGGCAGGCAGCCGGCAACGATCCGCCCGCCGCCCTGGCCGGCGGCGGCTTCGATCTCCTCGCGCGCCTGGGCGAGCTCGGTGATGGCGACGCGCAGGTGCCGAGCCAGCGCCGCGCCGGCCGGGGTGACGCCGATCCGGCGCAGCTGGCGGCGATAGAGCGGCACGCCAGCCAGCAGCTCTAATCCGCGCGCGGTGCGATGCAGCGCCGGCAGGGAGATGCCGAGCACCCTCGCCGCCTCGCCGAACGCGCCGTGCTCGGCGATCGCGATATGGCACCGGAGCTGGGCGGCGGTCATCGCCCCGCCGTCGCGCGCGCCGCTCGCGCCCGGGCTGTGCGCATTGGGGCCGCGCGCCGCCGCGAACGCGGCGGCGATCTGCGCGCGCAGCCGCACGACCCGGCGGTACAGGATCAATCCGGCGGGCGTCGGTGCCGTGCCGCCGGGGCCGCGTTCCAGCAGGACATGCCCGGACAACGCCTCCAGCCTGGCCAGGGCGTGGGTAACGGCGGGCTGCGACAGCCCAAGGGCGCGCGCCGCGGCCCCGGCCGACCCGGCCGCGACCGCCATCTCGAAAATCTGCAACTGCCGCAGCGAGAGCGATGCGGGTAGATCGGCCGACTTCACGGTGGCCCTCCATCGATGCGAATCGGTGCGATCGCCCGGCGCGGAATGGCCCATAAGCGGGTGCCGGTTGGAGTTAACACAAATCTATGCCTCCCGCCGAATTATGTATGACCGCACCCCAGGGTCGGCGCGGTAGCCATAGGGGCAAGATTCAGGGAGGAGCCAGCCCGTGGCGCTGATCGACACCCATACGCATGTGATTTCGCCGGACCCGGCGCGCCATCCGGTGCGCCCGCTGGGCGGCCACCGCTCCGCCTGGTCGGAACGTCATCCGGTGGACGCGGACGGGTTGTTGCGGGCGATGGACGCGGCCGGCGTGGACCGGGCCGTGGTGGTGCAGGCGTCCACCGTCTATAGCCACGACAACACCTATGTCGCCGAAACCGTCGCCGCGCATCGCGACCGGATGGCCGGGGTGTTCTCGGTCGATGTGCTGGCCGCGGACGCGCGCGATCAACTGACGCGCTGGACCGATCTGGGGCTTTCCGGGCTGCGGCTGTTCACCACCGGCAGCACGATGCCCGGGCAGGCGGGCTGGCTGGACGATCCGCGCTCGTTTCCCGCCTGGGCCTGGTGCGAGCGGCACGACATGCCGGTCTGCCTGCAAATGACCATCGACGGCATTCCGATGCTGCGCAACCTGCTGGCCCGGTTCCCGCGGGTGCGCGTCTTGCTCGATCATCTCGCCCGTCCGCAACTGGATGACGGGCCGCCTTATGCGAAGGCGGCCGCGCTGTTCGCGCTGGCGGCGGAGCCGGGGGTGTATCTGAAACTCACCAGCCGCACGCTTGGCGTGGCGGGGGAAGGCAATTCCACTATCGCTGCGTTCTTCACCGCGCTGCTGGGCGCCTTCGGGGCGCATCGGATCGCCTGGGGATCGAATTTCCCGGCTGCCGAGGGCAGCCTGACGGCGCTGACCGATACGGCACGCGCGGCGCTGGCGGGACTGACGGCAGCGGATCGCGCCGCGATCCTGGCCGGCACCGCCGGCGCGCTCTACCCGACGCTGGCGGAGGCCGGCCATGGCTGAGCCGATGCGCCTGAGCGCGGCGCTGCGCAGCTATCCGCACACGCTGGCGCTGAAGCAGGGCCGGGTGCGCGACCCGGACGTGGCGTTCGATTTCATCGAGGTCGATCCGATCCACGACGCCTTCGCGCCGATGATCCGGCGCCAGGCGTACGATGTCTCGGAACTCGCGATCGTGGTCGCGTTGCAGGCGGTGGAGGCGGGCAAGAACCTGATCCTGCTGCCCGTCGTGGTGGCCGCGCGGATGCAGCGCGGCTGCCTGATCTGCCGTCGCGGGGAGGGCCGGATCGAGGGCGCGGCGATCGCCGGCAAGCGGGTCGGGGTGCGGGCCTATTCGCAGACCACCGGCATGTGGGTGCGCGCGGCGCTGCGCGAGGATTACGGGCTCGACGTACGACAGATGACCTGGCTCACCCAGGGCGGTTCGCATCTTGGCGAGTTCGCCGATCCGGATTTCGTGCGCCCGGCCGCCCCCGGCAGAAGCCTGCTGGAGTTGCTGCGCGCCGGCGAGATCGACGCCGCGATCCTCGGCAACGATCTGCCGCAGGGCGAGGAGTTCGCGCCCGTCATCGCCGACCACCGCGAACGCGACGCGGCCTGGGTCGCGGCGCATGGTTTCATGCCGATCAATCACGTGGTGGCGGTGTCCCGCGCGGTGGCGGAGGCCGAGCCGCGCGCGGTGGCCGCAGCCTATCGGCTGCTACAGGAAAGCGCGTCCCTGGCCGAGCGCCCCGCCGGCGGCGCGGACCCGACCCGGTTCGGTATCGCCGCGTTGCGCGCGCCGTTGCGCGACATCATCGTCGAATGCCACCGCCAGGGCCTGATCGGCAGCGCGCTGGATGTGGACCAGGTGCTGGCGCCCGCCGCGGCGCTGCTGGAACGAACCTGACGGCGGCGCCGATGCATAAGGGAGGAAACACAAGCATGAACCAGGGCAGCAGCGCCGCGCCGCGCGGCCGGACGCCGTTCTACCGCGATATCTCGTTCCAGGTTCTGGTCGGGATGGTGGGCGGCGTGATCATCGGCCTGCTCTGGCCGCATTTCGGGATCGCGCTGAAGCCGCTCGGCGACGCCTTCATCAAGCTGATCCGCATGGTGATCGGGCCGGTGATCTTCTGCACCGTGGTGCATGGTATCGCCAAGGCCGGCAATATCGGCGCGGTCGGGCGGATCGCGCTGAAGGCGCTGCTCTATTTCGAGGTGATCACGACCTTCGCGCTGGTGATCGGTCTCGTGGTCGGCAATCTGTGGCAGGCCGGACGCGGCATGCATATCGACCCGCGCCTGCTTGATCCGCACGCGGTGCGCGCGCTGGCCGGGGCGGGCGCGGCGGCGCACCGGCGCAGCATGGTGGCGTTCCTGCTCGATATCATCCCCGCCACCGCGGTCTCCGCCTTCGCGCGCGGCAACATCCTGGAGATCGTGCTGTTCTCGGTGCTGTTCGGCGCCGGCGTGGCGGCGGCGGGCGAGGCCGGCGCGCCGGTGGTGCGGCTGATCGACGGCATCTCGAAGGCGTTCTTCTGGATCATCGGCTTCGTCATGCGTTTCGCCCCGCTCGCCACCCTGGGCGCAATGGCCTTTACGGTCGGCAGATTCGGATTCGCCACGCTTGGTTCGCTGGTCGGGTTCATCGCCGAGTTCTATGTGATCTGCCTGCTATTCGTGATTCTGGTGCTGTGGCCGGTCGCGCATTTCAGCGGCTTCAGCCTGCTGCGCCTGATGCGTTACCTGCGCGCGGAATTGCTGCTGGTGATCGGCACCAGTTCGTCCGAGACGGTATTTCCCCAGCTCACCCGCAAACTGGAACAATTGGGCTGCGACGAGCGCGTGGTCGGGCTGGTGCTGCCCACCGCCTATACGTTCAACCATGACGGGACCTGCCTCTATTTCTCCGCGGCAACCCTGTTCCTGGCGCAGGCGACGGGCACGCATCTGGGCTGGACGCAGCAGCTTGGCCTGTTGGCGGTGCTGCTGCTGACCAGCAAGGGGGCGGCGGGGGTGTCCGGCTCGGCGCTGGTGGTGCTGGCGGTTACCCTGGCCGCCAGCCACGCCGTGCCGGTGGCGGCGATCGCGCTGATCATCGGCATCCACCGGTTTCTGTCGGCGGCGTTTGTCTGCGTCAACATCATCGGCAACGCGGTGGCGACGCTGGTGGTGGCGCGGTGGGAAGGCGCGCTGGACCGGGTGCGCCTGCGGCAGGCGCTGGAGGACGGGGCGGGGGCGGGGTGAGCGGGGGCCAACCTCGTTGACAGGCGCGGCGCGACACGCGATGCCGCTATCCCCGGGTCCAGCCCGCAGCCGCAGGAGCCTCCGCTGTCCTCCCTCCCCTCCCCGCGCCTGCTCGTGCCGCTGGCCCTGCTCGCGCTCGGCGGCTGCGCGCTGATCGATCAGACGACGTTCTTCCCCGCACCGCCGCCACGCGCCACCCTGGACGCCCGCGCCAGGCGCCCCGCGCGCATCGATCCCCGCACGCCCCTGTTGGTGATCGGCCCGGCCACGCCGCTCTCGGACTACCCCGCCTTGCTGCGCCTGGCGGTCCGCGCCGCGCAACGCCGCGACCCGGACGTGCGCTTCGATGTCACCGCCGTCGCCGCGCCCGGCCAGGCCGACGCCGCCACCGACCAGGCCGCCGCCGTGATGCGCGCGCTGGCCGAAGACGGCGTGTCGCGCCACCGCATCCTGCTGCGCGCGGTGCTGGACCCGGGCCGAAGCGGGCACCAGGTCCGGGTCTATGTCCGCTGA
Source organism: Acetobacteraceae bacterium (assembly GCA_027330745.1). Classification (GTDB taxonomy): domain Bacteria; phylum Pseudomonadota; class Alphaproteobacteria; order Acetobacterales; family Acetobacteraceae; genus JAJZVS01. Next base: position 18,794 of record DAHWDR010000253.1, read on the forward strand.
TCAGGCCGCCGGCGCCCTGCCGCGCCGCTGGGCCGCGGGTCGGACGGAGGGGCTGGCGATGCTCGCCGTCACCGCCTGCTCCTGGGGCTTCAACTGGCCGGTCTCCAAGTTCCTGCTGGGCGAATTGCCGCCATTCGAAATGCGCACGCTGTGTTGCGGCGGCGGCGCGGCTTTCGCCTTCGCGCTTGCCGCCGCGCGTGGCGAGGCGCTGATCCCGCCGCGCCACCAATGGGGCCGGCTGATCGCCTTCGCGCTGATGAACTACGGCGCGTTCACCATCCTGACCACGCTCGCGCTGTTCTGGCTGCCGGCGTCGGAGGCCGTGATCGTCACCTACACCCTGCCGATCTGGGCCGGCGCGCTGGCCTGGCCGATGCTGGGTGAGCGTCCCACGCCCGCGCGCGTGGCCGCCATGGCGCTGGGCCTGGGCGGCGTCGCGTTGCTGGTCACCGGCCAGACCGCGGCGGCGCCGCAGCCCGGGGGCGCAAGCTGGACGCCGCTGGCGGGGGTGTTGTGCGGCCTGACCGCGGCCTGGGTGTTTGCGCTGGGCACGGTGGTGGCCAAGCGCACACCGCTGGCGATGCCGCCGGTGGCGGGCGTGGCGTGGCAGGCGACGCTCGGGACCATCCCGGTCGCGCTGCTGATGCTGACCGAGCATCCGCGGCTCGGGACGATCACCGGGCTCGGATGGGGCGCGATCGCCTATGTGGCGGTGCTGCCGATGACCGTTGCCTATCTGACCTGGTTCCGCGCGCTACGGCTGCTGGCGGCGAACACCGCGGCAACCGGGGTGTTGTTGGCGCCGGCGATCGGGGTGTTCGCCTCGGCACTGCTGCTGGGCGAAACGCTGGGCTGGCACCAGCTGGGCGCGCTGGGTGTGACGCTGGCCGGGGTCGCGCTGGCCGCCTGGGGCTAGCGCCGCCTACCGATCCTCGCTGGTCACGCCAAGCTGTTTCAGCTTCCGGTGCAGCGCGCTGCGTTCCATCCCCACGAACTGCGCGGTGCGGCTGATATTGCCGCCGAAGCGCAACAGCTGCGCGTGCAGATACTTGCTTTCGAACAGATCCCGCGCCTCCCGCAGCGGCAGCGCCATCACATCGGCCCCGGGATCGGTCGCCAGCAGCGACGGCGCGCCTTCCGCCAGCTCCGGCGGCAGCATGTCGGGGCGGATCGGGTCCGCCACGCCACCCGGGGCCATGATCAGCAGCCAGTCCACCAGGTTGCGCAACTGGCGCACATTTCCCGGCCAATCATAGGCCTGCAACGCGGTCATCGCATCGGCCGAGATGTCGCGCCGCGCCATCCCCGACAGCTCCGCCGAGCGCGTCATGAACCAATCCGCCAGCACCTGGATGTCCTCGCGCCGTTCGCGCAACGCCGGCAGGCGCAGCGGCACCACCGCCAGGCGATAATAGAGATCCTCGCGGAATCGCCCGGCCGCGATCTCGGCCGCCAGATCGCGGGAGGTCGCGGCCAGGACGCGCACATCGACGCGCACCCGCGCCGAGCCGCCCAGCCGCTCGAACGCCTGATCCTGCAACACGCGCACGATCTTGGCCTGGGTCTCGGTCGGCATATCCGAGACCTCATCCAGAAGCAGCGTGCCGCCATGGGCGCGTTCCAGCACGCCGGCGCGGCGCGGATGGGCCAGCGGATCGGCTCCGGCCTCGATCCCGAACAATTCTTCCTCGAAACGGGATGGCGCCAGGGTCGCGCAGTTCAGCACCACGAACGGCGTGCCGGCGCGGCGCGAGCGGGCGTGGATCATCCGCGCCGCCACTTCCTTGCCCGATCCCGCCGGGCCTTGGATCAGCACGCGTGAGCCGGTGGGCGCCACGCGCTCGATCTGTCCGCGCACCGCGCCGATCGCCTGGCTGGTTCCGGTCAGCTGGGTCTCGGGGCCGGCGCGCAGGCGCAGTTCGGCGTTCTCCCGCGCCAGCCGCGCCGCTTCCAACGCGCGGCGGACCAGCAGCAGCAGGCGGTCGGAATCGAACGGCTTCTGGATGAAATCATAGGCGCCGTGCTGGATCGCCTGCACCGCCATCTCGATCGTGCCGTGACCCGAGATCATTATCACGGGAATCTGCGGGTCTTCCCGATGCAGCGCGCCGAGGATGCCCAGCCCGTCCATGTTGGAGCCTTGCAACCACACATCCAGGATCGCGAGCGCGGGACGGCGGGCGCGGAACGCGGCCAGCGCGGCCTCGGCATCGCCCGCGCCACGGGTCTCGTACCCTTCGTCGCGCAACACGCCTTCGATCAGCAGCCGGATGTCGGGCTCGTCATCGACGATCAGGATGTCATCCGCCATGTTGCCCCCCCGCCGGCAGGATCAGGCTTGCGATCGCCCCGTGACCATCGGGCCGGTCTTCCAGCAACACGCGGCCGCCATGGTCTTCCATGATCTTCTTCACGATCGCAAGCCCGAGTCCCGTGCCTTTCGGCTTATGGGTCACGTAGGGTTCGGTCAAACGTGCGCGATCTTCCTGCGGCAGACCGACGCCGTCATCGGTGACGGCGATGCGGATCTCGCCATCGGCCGCGGTCACGGCAACCGCGATCGCCCCTTCCGGCTCCCCCTCGGCGCGCGGACGCATCGCCACCGCGTCGGCGGCGTTGGCAAGCAGGTTGGACAGCGCCTGGCGCAGCATCCGCCGGTCCGCCGGCGCCACCGGGCCTTGTTCGGGAATCTCGCTGGTCCAGCGAATGCGCGGACGCGCGGTGCGTTGCAGCACCAGCGCCTCGCGCGCGATGCGGCCGATATCCTCGGGCTTGATCACCGGCTGCGGCATCCGCGCGAACGCCGAGAACTCATCCACCATCCGACCGATATCGCCGACATGACGCACGATCGTGTCGGCGCATTGCGCGAAGGTCTCGGGGTCCGAGGTGATCTCGCGCGTGAAGCGGCGCTTCAGCCGTTCCGCGGCGAGCTGGATCGGGGTCAGCGGATTCTTGATCTCGTGCGCGATACGCCGCGCCACATCGGCCCACGCCGCCTTACGCTGCGCGGCCTGCAATGCGGTGATGTCGTCGAAGGTGACCACGAACCCCTCGGCGCGTTCGCCGGAGAAATCGGCGCCGATGCGGACCAGCAACGTCCGCCGCTGCGCCGGCGCACCAAGTTCCACCTCCGCCACCTGGCTGCGGTCCGGCGCGACCAGAGCCGCCGCCAGCAGCGCGGCAAACTCGGGCACCACTTCCGGCAACGGACGGCCAACGGCGGCCAGCAGATCGATCCCCAGCAGCTGCTCGGCGGCGCGGTTCGGCAGTTCGATCCGGCCACCCGGATCGAGCCCGATCACCCCGGCCGATACACCCGACAGCACCGTCTCGGTGAAGCGGCGGCGCTCGTCGATCTGGCGATATGCCGCCATCAGCTCGGCACGTTGCGCCGCCAACTGTCCGGTCATGCGATTGAACGCGCGCGACAGGCCGGCGATTTCGTCGTCGGTGCGCTTCTCCGGCACGCGGACCGCCAGATCGCCCTGACGCACCCGTTCCGCGGCCAGGATCAGCCACCCGATCGGGCGGGCAATCTGGTTCGCCATCACCAGCCCGATCAGCACCGCCGCCGACAGGACCAGCAGGGCCACCATGGCGAAGATCCACGCGAACGCGATCTGCAACCAGCCGCGATTGGCGTCCAGCCGCTTGTATTCCGCCACCGCCTGCTCGGTGCGCTGCATGTAGTGCAGGATCTGCGGGTCCACCGGCCGGCCGATCATCAACACCATCTGCGGCGTCGCGTTCAGCGTCACCAGCGCGCGCACGCGTGAGCCGTCACGCGAATCCAGCACCACCGCCCCGCCGCGCAGCGCCTGCGCGATCGCCCAGCGCGGCGGCGGCGAGACGCCGAGCCCGCCGAACAACCCGGCCGAGGCCTCCACCTGTTCCGAAGCGGCATCGTAGATCACCGCCTCGGTCAGGCCGCGCAGCGTCGTCTGCACCGCCAGCGCGCGCGCGAAATCGCGCGGCTCCAGCGACAATAACGGGCCGGAGCGGTTGATGTCAGCCGCCATCTCCAGCGCCACGGCGCGGATGTTGTCGCGGTGTTCGGCCAGATAGCCGCGGGCAACCTGCAACGATTCGGTCACCGCGGTGCGCACCGGATCGTTGAACCAGGCCTGGATGCCGGAATGAAAGAACGCGACCGCGAAGCCGGCCACCAGGATCGAAGGCGCCACCGCGACGCCCGAGAACAGCAGCACCAGCCGCACATGCAGCCGCGATCCGGCCGCGCCGCGCCGGCGTTCCGTCACCACCCGGGTCAGCCGTCCGGCCAACACCAGGCCGAGCAGCAGCAGCACCGACAGATTGGCCCATACCAGGCCGACGCCGATGCCGGGATCGGCCGCGACCGGCGCCGCGCCGGCCAGCACCACAAACGTGGCGATCCCGGTCGCCAGCGCCGCGATCACCAGGAACGCGGTGGTCGCCTTGCCCAGCAGCAGCGAGGAGACACGCCGCCCGCTCCGCGGTTCCTCGGCCGGGGTCGCTTGCGGCTCCGGCGAAGCAAGTGCCGCCGGCGGCGGCAGCTGGTTCACATCAGCCCCCGCACCACCGGGATTTCCAGGTCGCGAATCTTCTTGCGCAAGGTATTGCGGTTCAGCCCCAGCATCGCCGCGGCTTTGATCTGGTTCCCGCGCGTCGCGGCAAGCGTCAGCCGGATCAGCGGGCGCTCCACCTCCGCGATGACGCGATCATAGATATCGGTCAGGCCGGCGCCGCCGTCATGGGCGGACAGGAATGCGCGGATATGGCGCTCCACCGCGCCCGCCAACGGCTCCGGCCCATCGCCGGCAGCAGGTTCCGGAGCCGGCGCGGCCTCGGCCAATTCGGTGTCGATCGCCTCGGCGCCGATGGTTTCCGCCGGATGCAACGCCGCCAGGCGCCGCATCAGGTTTTCCAGTTCGCGCACATTCCCCGGCCAGGGATGGCGTTTCATCCGTTCGATCGCCGCCGCGTCCAGCGCTTTCGTGGCCAGCCCGTCGGCACGCGCGCGCTCCAGGAAATGCCGCGCCAGGGGGGGGATGTCCTCCACCCGCTCACGCAGCGGCGGCAGCCGGATCGGCACCACGTTCAGGCGGTAGAACAGATCCTCGCGAAACAGCCCGCTGCGGATCGCGGCGCGCAGGTCGCGATGCGTGGCGGCGACGATCCGCACATTGGCCTTGATCGGCTGGCGCCCGCCGACCGAGGTGAATTCGCCTTCCTGCAGCACGCGCAGCAGGCGGGTCTGCGCCTCGGGCGGCATGTCGCCGATTTCGTCCAGGAACAACGTGCCGCCGCTGGCCTGTTCGAACCGCCCGGGGGTGCGGGCCAGCGCGCCGGTGAACGCACCGCGCTCATGGCCGAACAATTCGCTCTCGATCAGTTCGCGCGGAATCGCCGCCATGTTGACGGCGACGAACGGGCCGGCGCGGCGCTTGCCGTAATCATGCAGCGCGCGCGCGACCAGTTCCTTGCCGGTGCCGGACTCGCCGTTGATCATCACGGTCAGATCGGCGGTCGTGAGGCGCGCGATGGTGCGATAGATCTCCTGCATCGCCGGGGAGCGGCCGATCAGCGGCAGGCGTTCGTCGGCATCGCGCGGCTCGGGTTCGACCTCGACCACCGGGACCGAGACCGCGAGCGCGCGGCCGACCACGCTCAGCAGTTCGTCCAGATCGAACGGCTTCGGCAGATACTCGAACGCGCCCCGCTGCGCCGCCTTGACCGCGGTGATCAGGGTCGATTGCGCGCTCATGACCACCACCCGCAGATCGGGACGGATGCGGCGGATGCGCGGGATCAGATCCAGCCCGTTCGCGTCCGGCATCACCACGTCGGTGATGACCAGATCCCCCTCCCCGTCCTCCACCCAGCGCCATAGCGTCGCCGCGTGACCGGTGGAGCGCACCTGATAGCCCGCGCGGCCCAGCGCCTGGGTCAGCACAGTCCGGATCGAGCGGTCGTCATCGGCCACCAATACCGTGGGCGGGGTCATCGCAATTTCCTCAGCACGCGGAATCGTCCTCGGTCATCACCGGAAGATGGAGACGAAATTCAGTCCGGCCAGGACGGCTGTCCACTTCGATCAGCCCGCCGTGATCGCCCACGATCTTGGCCACCAGCGCGAGGCCCAGGCCGGAGCCGGACGCCTTGGTGGTGACGAACGGATCGAACAGATTGGTCCGGATATCCTCGGCGATGCCCGGCCCGTTGTCACGCACCACCACATAAAGCGGCAGATCCAGCCGGCTGGTAGAGCCGCGCACGGCCACCCGCATCCCCTGCTGGAATCCGGTTGCCAGCACGATCTCGCCGCTCGGCTGATCGGCCAGCGCCTCGGCGGCGTTCTTCACCAGGTTCAGCACCACCTGCACCAGCTGGTCGCGATTGCCCCAGACCGGGGGCAACGATGGGTCGTACAGTTCCTGGAACCGGATGCCCGGGGCGAACCCGGACTGCGCCACCTTGCGGACATGTTCCAGCACGCGATGGATGTTCACGCCGCTGCGCGCGATCGGCTTCTCGCCGAACATCTCCATCCGATCGACCAGCGCGCGGATGCGATCGGCCTCGTCGCGGATCAGGACCGCGAGCTCGCGATCCGCCGGCGCCACGGTGCGTTCCAGCAATTGCGCGGCACCGCGGATGCCCGAGAGCGGATTCTTGACCTCATGGGCCAGGATCGCCGCCATCCCGGTGACGCTGCGCGCGGCCCCCTGGAACGCGAGCTGGCGATCGAGCGCGCGCGCCGCCGAGACATCCTGGAACACCAGCACCACCACCCCCGCCTCGTCGGCCAGCGGCGCGCCTTGCACGGTGATGCCGGTCTTGTGCAGACGCGGGCTTTCCAGGGTCAGATCATGGCCGGCAACGGTCGCCTCATGCGTGCGCACCTGCTCGATCAGCAGAAACAGCGGAGAATCGGCAGGCACCAGATCGGTCAGCACGAGCTGCGCGAGATGCGGGGCGGAGACGCCCAGGAACTGCTCGGCGGCATGGTTGACGAAGCGAAACCGGTTATCCGCGTCCAGCACCACCATCGGCACCGGCAGCGCGCTGAGCAGGGCAAGCGGGTCGGGCGCGGCGGGGCGGAGGTCGCGCACGCGGCCGATGACGGCGCGCAGGCGGGAGGCGACGGCGCCGCTCATTCAGGCCGCCTCCGCGATCGGCGCCGGCGCATCGATCAGCGGATCGAAGAACCGGTCGATCAGCGCCAGCACGGCGGGCACCTCGGCCAGCCGCGTGACCGCGGCGCGGAACGCGGCGGCGCCGGGCAGGCCGGCAGAATACCAGGCGAGATGCTTGCGCGCCAGGCGCAGGCCCGCTTCGGTACCGAAATAGTCCAGCAGATCGCGGTAATGCTCCAGCAGGATCGCGCGGCGCGTCGCCACGTCGGGCGCCGCGCTGCGCTGGCCGGTGCGCAGGAAGCGCGCGACCTGGGCCGGGAACCAGGGCCGGCCGTAGCAGCCGCGCCCGATCATCACGCCGTCGGCACCCGAGGCCGCCAGCGCGGCGGCGGCGTCGTCCTCGGTCAGAATATCGCCATTGGCGATCACCGGCAGGCGCGTGGCGGCCTTCACTTCGGCAATGAACGCCCAGTCGGCGCGGCCTTCGTAGAATTGCTGGCGGGTGCGGCCGTGGATCGTGACCATCCGGATGCCGGCGTCCTCGGCGATCCGCGCCAGACGCGGCGCGTTGCGGCACGCCTGATCCCAGCCGGTGCGCATCTTCAACGTGACCGGGACCGGGACGGCGCGGACGGTGGCTTCCAGGATCGCCGCGGCGGCGGTCTCGTCGCGCATCAGCGCCGAACCGGCGGCCTGGCCCACGGCAACTTTTTTCACCGGGCAGCCGAAATTGATGTCGATCATATCCGCGCCGCGATCCACCGCGAGCTTCGCCGCTTCGGCCATCGCCGCGGGGTCGCAGCCGGCCAGTTGGACCGCATTGATCCCGCCGGCGCCCACCGTCTCGGCCATGCGCAACGTGGCGCGGTTCTCGCGGATCATCGCCCAGGACGCGATCATCTCCGAGACCACCATCCCCGCGCCATGGCGACGAGCGAGGCGACGGAACGGCAGGTCGGTCACCCCCGACATCGGCGCGAGGATGACCGGGGTCTCGATCCGGACGGTCGCGGACAGCGCGATCGGGGCCAGCCCGAAGGTCGGGTTTGTGGTGTCAGAACGACAGATGCTCATGATTTGGGCAGGCTAGCGCCACAGCCGCGCGGAAGCAATGCGCATGCGGGCTATTCCGCGGCGAGCGCCACCGGCGGGTCCACCAACGCCACCGCGGCACCGAGATCAACCGACAGCAACCGCGACACGCCGCGTTCCTGCATCGTCACCCCGTACAGCCGGTCCATCCGCGCCATGGTCAGCGGGTGATGCGTGACCACCAGGAACCGGGTCGCGGTCTCGCGCACCATATCGTCCAGCAGCGCGCAGAACCGTTCCACATTGGCATCGTCCAGCGGCGCATCGACCTCGTCCAGCACCGAGACCGGCGCCGGGTTGCAGCGGAACACCGCGAAGATCAGGGACAGGGCGGTCAGCGCCTGCTCCCCGCCCGACAGCAGCGACAGGGTGGCGAGCTTCTTGCCCGGCGGCTGGGCGTAGATCTCCAGCCCCGCGGTCAGCGGATCGTCCGATCCCACCAGCGCCAGATGCGCCCGCCCGCCGCCGAACATGCGCGCGAACAGCGCCTGGAAATGCCGGTCCACCTCGGCGAATACAGCGGCCAGGCGCTCGCGCCCCTCGCGGTTCAGATGCCCGATCGAGCCGCGCAGCCGCGCGATTGCGGTGGTGATCTCGGCGCGCTCGTGGGCCAGCGTGGCGAGCGCGGTTTCCACTTCCTCGGCCTCGGCCTCGGCGCGCAGATTGACTGGACCCATCTCTTCCCGCTCGCGGATCAGGCGTTCGTGCTTGCGTCGCGCCTTGTCCTCGGTCTCCGGGCCGGCGTCAGCAGGAGGTTCCGGCAGCGCCGCGTTGGCGCCGCGCCGGTCCAGGATCCATTCCGCGACCGTGCCCCAGGCGTGATCGGCAGTGGCGGCGGCGGCCTCGGCGCGGACCAGGGATTCGCGCGCGGATGCCACGGCGGCGGCGCCGGCGCGCGCGGTGGCGGTGGCGTCGGCGGCGGCGCGCTCGGCCTCGGCGAGCAGCCGGACGCAGGCGCGGTGGCGGGTCTCGGCATCCGCCAGCGCCGCG